>JAPLUH010000166.1 GCA_026397675.1 Verrucomicrobiota bacterium | reverse complement strand
CTAGTGTAGTGTATCATATTAGTCTTTAACAATTGGTTGGCTCCGTGCCAAAGCTTCCCGGGCTCGGCGGATTTTCTCCAGGATCACTGTTCCGTCAGCCCGCCACTGGTATCGCTGCGGCTTAAGATTCCGTTCGGCGAGGTATCCCCAGATGGCATCCACCAGCTCGTTGGTGCTTCCGAAACTCCCGGGAAGGATCACGTCTTGGCTCAGATCGCGGAAAAATCGTTCGACCAGGTTGAGCCAAGAAGCACTGGTCGGCGTGAAGTGGAGGTGAAAGCGGGGATGTGCAGCCAACCATCTCATCACCTTGGGGTGTTTGTGGGTGGCGTAGTTGTCCAAGATCAGGTGCAAGTCGACCCCGGCAGGGGTTGATGACTCAATGGTCTTGAGGAACTTGAGCCACTCTTGGTGACGGTGACGCGGGGCCCGTTCAGCCAGAATCTTTCCATTCAGGTAATTCAATGCCGCAAACAGGGTCACCGTGCCGTGCCGGTAATAGTCGTGAGTGCGAGTAGCCACATGGCCTTGGCCCAACGGCAGTCCGGGTTGGGTTCGCTCCAGAGCCTGGCATTGGCTCTTTTCGTCACAGCAAAGGACGATCGCACGGGTCGGCGGATCCAAATACAATCCGATGACATCCCAGAATTTGGTCTCGAACTCTGGATCGTTGGAGAGTTTGAAAGTACGGGTACGATGGGGTTTGAGGTCGTTGGCCGCCCAAATCCGCTGCACCGCCGAAGGGGAAAGGCCACTGTGCCGAGCCATGGTCCGGCAACTCCACCGGCCCCGGCCTTTGGGAGGGCGCACCACTTCGTTGAGGACTGTTTGGACTCGATCCACCGGCAATGTCTTGGGTCTCCCAGGCCGGGGAGACTCCTGAAGTCCGGCAAGTCCCAGATCCAGAATCCGCTGACGCCACATCCCCACGTTGCCCTCGGCGGCAAGCAATCCGATACGGGCCCGTCGCACCAACTTCTGTGGAGTATTCGGCGCTTGGATAAGGCGCTGAAGTTCCGCCCGCTGCTCAGTGGAAAGTTCGAATGGAAACTTTGGACGGGCCATGTCCGAACGATGGCACGAGTAATGGTTGTTAATAAAGACTTAATTGAGACACTACACTAGGAGTAGGAGGTCCAGGCCGAGCGCACTACCGGAGCATAGGAGCGAACTTGGCGGAGTTGGCGGCTGGAACGATCCAGTTCCGCTTCCTCCGCCAAGGCTTGGCATCGGACTTGTGCGAGGGTTTCACCGTTCCGGTTCTCAAGATCGATGAGTGACGCCACCTCGCGGCGAAGTCGCTGTTCCACCTCGGGCCAATTGCCTCCCGTTGCGGTCAAGTGGTTCCGAGCGGTCTGAGTGTACTGAATGATCCTCCCTTGAAGCTCCATCTTGGCTCGCTGGCAGGAATTCACCTGGGACCAATCGGCACTGCGAATGGCATTGCCTTCGCGGACAGACCAATCACGCCACTCTTCATAGGTCTTGAACAGGTCGTGACAGGCGCTCATGCGAATGTTTTTGAGGGTGTATCGAACGAGAAAATGTCGAACGAAAAGAGATTGGTTTGGGGGCGGGTTGAGTCGGATCCACCGTTCGGAGATCAAAGGCCCGCGGCCAAACTTTAGGCCGCCTGAAGTTGGCGCTCCACCTGAAGATCAACGGTGCTGGCCGAGTTGCCGGTGAGCATCTCTGCCCAGGCTCCGCGGATCACCGAGAGCAGGCGAATGACCAACTCAACGCCGGCGGGGTCTTTCTGCAGGTTGCTCTGGGAGAGCTGCAAATCGTAGTAGTTGTAGAGACGCCGCATAGTGGCAGCGAACTCGCCACCCTTCTCCATGTTGAGCGACATGTTCAATTCCCGGAGGATCTCCTGAGCCTTGAGGATGTTGTTGTTGATCGCGAGGTTGGAGTCCAAGGGATCGTCGAGATCGAAGCCGACCAGTGCTTTGTCGAGGAAGCGCAGGGCTCCATCAAATAGCATTAGGACGAGCTGTCCTGGCGTCGCGGTCTTCGTGGCGACCTGTCGGTAAGATAACCAAGGGTTAGCGTTGTATCTCATGGGTGGATGACTCAGGTGAACGATGTGGGAAAATTGTGCCGAGATTCAGACGAGCTCGGTTCAAGAATTGGGGTTTTGGACTGCGCTCTTTGGACTGCGTGGCTCGCTCTGGGCTTGATGAGGTGCTTTAGAATCAGAGGGACATGGGGTCCTGCATCTTGACGGCCAGCAGGTTCGAAAGCTGTCGGATGGTCTTGGTCGGAGGGTATTCGACATTGGTTGCCAGCTCCTTGCCGTAGCGGACTTTTTCGGGGCGGCTGCTGGGCAGGTTGTCCAGAGCACCTCTAAGGGCGTCGGTGTGGGAGAAATCCTGCTCATTGAGGGTGGGAGCAGTGGCTTCTCGGCGAGTAGTGTTGCGCTGTACCTTCGATGTGGAGTCGAGGGTGCCTGTGCGTTGGATGTCCATGGTTTCTCACTTTCTAGGCAGGCGTGGTTGATTCCTGTTATCCCCCAAGGACCAACCACACCATAAACATCGGTCAGTGATAAAAAAACTTGAGACTTCATCGCTGGGGCAAGGTCTTCCAGACGGTTTGGGCGGTATACCGACAGAAGCGGGAGGGAGAGCGCAGGTCGGCGTGTGGGTCGGCCAACTCAGCGGATCCGGTGTGATGGCTGCGGAAGTAGTCGCGGGCCGATCGGGCAATCTCAGCTTGAGAGGCATCGAAGGTTTCATCGACCGACCACAAGGTCTTTCCCAGATCAGCGGTGACCAGGCGCAGCTCCCACCCGATGGCTACCGGGGGGAACGGCCGGTAACTGGCAATTTGCACGAAGAGCACGCCATCAGCCGAATGGGCCGATTGGATTCGCTTGAGCAGGTCTGCGGGAAGCGTTTCTCCGGCCGAGAAGGCGTCCTTGCCGAAGCCACGGCGCAATTCTTCTGGAGTGGCTCTGACAACCTCGAAGCGGTGGAGCTTCCGAAGCTCCTCTTCGAGAATTTGTGCCAGTTGGTTGCGGTGATCGAGAGTCGCTAGTTCGGGGGTCGAGACGGTGACTGGCAACAGGACCACGCGTTGCAAGTCCCTGGGCAGGGATTCGACGGCGCGATACACATTCTTGAGCTCGAAGCGCGCTCCGAGTTCAGGCAGCGACGGTTTGGAGTTCTGGCACCCTCCGAGGAGGAGTCCCAAGGCCAGAAGCCAGAGGCGGGGTGGATTCACGGGTTTCATGGAGACTGAGGCTGATTACTTTTCTGGGCCGGACTCGGCGACCACCTGATCAATCAGGCGAGCCGCTGAGGGCAGCGTCTGACGAAGAGTGTCGACCCGTTGGTGCAAGGCGTGGACCCAGCCGTCGAGACCCAGTTCCACCGACTGTCGGTATCGCCGGATGACATCTTGGCTGACGGCGACTTCGCGGTCCGGCGCAAGAGGTGACTGGGATTCGCCTGCGAACAGGCGGCAAAGGATGAGGCCGGAGGAATTGGCTGCATCGTTGGATCCTGACACCTCGCTCCAAAGGGGTAGGGCCTCGTAGACATGTCCGTTGAGCAAGAGGGTCTCCGCCCGCTGCCGCTGCAAGGTGGGGTGGTTGGGCAGGTGCTTGAGGGCCTCGTTGCTCCAGTCGAGGGCGAACTCGAGTGTGTCGCGTTGGCGGAGCGAGAGGGCTCCGCCCGCCTCCCAAACCTTGGCCTGCTTGGGGTTCTGCTGGATGCCCGCGTTCAGCAGGGTGAGGGCTGGAACAATTTGGCCTTCCTCTGCCTGGAAGGCGGCGAACTCCACCCGCGCTGCTTCGTTGAGAGGGTCGTCTTGAAGGGCTTGTGCATAAGCCTTCTGAGCCTCGGCCTTGCGCCCGAGCTTTCGCAGGGCATGAGCCAGGCAGTGGGCTGGGGTTGCGCTTCGGATGTCCTGATGGATGGGCGTGAGGGCAGGTTGGTTCCGCAAGTTCAGGCACTGCTGCAAGTGGGTGACACAGGGTTCCCACCGCTGAAGTGCCGAATGAGCCAGCCCCAGAATGAAGTGCTGCGAGGCCGTGCGGGCCTTGGGCGCAACGGCTCGGTCGTGGAAAAGATTGATGACCTCCTGGTGGAGTTGGAGGGTCAACAAGTGCGACGCGTACTGGGTGAGTAATACTTCTCTCAGCTCCGGAGGCGTCTGGACGTAGGGTTGTTGCAGCATGGCCGTGTAGGCCTGCTGGTAATAACCGAGGCCATAGCCATTCTGGCCAGATCGCCACAATTCCAGCCCCAGGTTCATGAGCAGGTTGACGTCGTTGGGGTATTCCTCGTTGGCCTGCTCGAGGAGGCGGAGGTTCCGCTGGACCTTGTCGCGGCTTTTGACCACCTCGGCTTGGTAGCCATGATGAATGAGTTGAGCGTCGCCGAAGAGGTTCTCCATCGACCACTTCTCACGGTTCAGTTCGAGGCTGGCGTACACCTGCTCATGGATCCGGCTCACGTAGAACTGCTGGGGAGCATTGCGGAACAAGCGGGGTACCTGGCTGACGCCGTCGCCTTCGCGCCCGACATCCACCAGGGGCAGTCGGTAAGCAATCGCATTGGGTCGAGTCAGGAGCGCACGCAGCGCCGCATGGTGCGTCGGGGAGAGCTCTTCATCGGCATCGAGGATTAAAATCCAGTCGCCGCGGGCGTGCAGCAGGGCGGCATTGCGGGCAGCACTGAAGTCATGGTCCCAAGCTCGGAAATGGATTTCGGCCCCGTGGTTGCGGGCGATTTCGACGGTTCGGTCGGTGGAGCCGGTGTCCACTAAGATGAGTTGATCGGCCAGGCCTCGGATCGATTGGAGGCATCCCTCGAGGAAGCGCTCCTCATTCTTGGCGATGAGGCAGACCGACAGGCGTGGCGCCAATCCTTCGCGCAACGGGGGCTCGCTCAATTCGGCCGTGGGTTTGTCGGCCCCACCGGCAATGCCGGAGAGTTGTCGCTTGGCGGGCTTCCAGTTGGGTGCCAGTGCGACGGCCTTCTGGGCGCATCGACGGGCCAGGCTCCGGTGACCCGCGCTGACGGCCACCTCGCTCAAGAAGACCCATCCTTCCGGGTGGAAGGGGCGCTCTTCAATGGCTGCGCAAGCCAGTCGCCAGGCGTCCGGGATGTTCTTGGATTTGAAGGCGTTCCGGGCGGCAAGCAGATCTCCCTGGAAGGAAACCTCGGGCAAGGTCAACGGACGTGCCGATCGGGCGAGGCGGGACTCCTCTTCAATGCGGTTTGCGCGGCGGGTTAGCAACTCCCGCGCAAAACGGGCGGCGGTTTGCGCGGCATTTTTCCAGGTCCAATGGGCGGCCACATGCTCGGCGCCCAGGTGAGCCCGTTGCCGCCACTGCGGTGATTGCTCAACAGCTTCGCGGAGGGCTAAGCACAGGGCCTCCGGATCTGGGCTCAACCACCAGCCTCGATGGTCTAGTTTTATGCCGCTCACTTCGTTGCCTACGAATTCCCGAGAGGCAGGGATGCGATGGACGAACTCATCGGTGGCGAAGTCGTCGGTCGACCCACCGCCGGTGCAAATCACGGGCAGCGCGCAAGCCATTGCCTCGAGCACCGGAAGTCCGAAGCCCTCGCCGCGGTAAGGGTGAACGAGGCAGTCGCAGGCGGTGTAAAGCCCGGCCAGTTCGCGCTCGGGCAACTCCTGGTCGATGTACACGATCTCTGGCGCTGCGGGGTCGGCCTGAGCCGTTTGAATCCGCTCGGACAGGGTCTGACCCTGGTAGGCCGATTTACCGCCGAAATCTTTAATCACCAGACACACGTCGTCGGAGCGGCGGAAGGTTTTCAGGAAGGTCTCCAACAACAGGTTCGACCCTTTTCGAGCGATGGTTCCGCCGACGAAGAGGAACTTGAAGCGCTTGCTCGTGGCGATGGGCGTGGGTACGGCCCCGGGATAGTGAACCGCGGGATTGTAGCCGTTGGGCAGTACTCGGAGTTTTTCTCTCGGGATACCCGCCTGCAGGTACAAACTCCGGACGTAGCGGCTGGGGCACCAAATCTCATCCACAGCCTGCGCCTTCTCGGCCCACTCGGCGGGGATGGATCCGAATTCCCAAGGCTGGATGAGCACCCAGGCGCCGTGTTCCGGGCGACGCCAGTCCGGTGGCCAGGCGTGACGCAGGGTGATCGCGGTGTCCGAGGGGGATCGCCGTTGAACTCGCTGGGCCCAGCCTTTCAGATCCGGTGAGGCCGACTTGGCGGATGCTGCGTCCGTCGAGACGGCAATGGCCCGGAATCGAGGCTCTTGATTGAGGCCCTGGATGAGCGAGCGGTTCACATGCGAAAGAGAACCGAGGTCGAGGAAGGATCCCTCTAGCGACAGGGTGAGTGTGGCGTTAGGTCCTGCGTTGGGCACTGCGGACACGGGCGAGCTCGTCGCGTCCGGCCCATGGAGATCGATCACCCGTGCCGGTGGCAATTGCAGCGAGACCAACGAGCGCTCAATGGCTTGCAACCGATGGATCACCGCATCGGCCACGGCCTCCCGGCTGTAATGGCGGGCCATGTGTTGGCGGGCCGCCTGGCCCTTCGCGCGGGCTTCTTCCGGATGGGTGAACACGCGGCGCATCAGCGATCGTAAGTGGGTCTCGGAGGGGTTGGCCCAGCGGTGTCCCTTGTAGTGCCAGAGCTCGGGTTCGAGACCGCGGGCTTCGACCTCTTCATAGTCGAGCAGGTAGCTCGTCTCGTCCGACATGAATTCCGTATTCGCGCTCCAGTTGGTAGCAATGACCGGCCGC
>JAPLUH010000023.1 GCA_026397675.1 Verrucomicrobiota bacterium | reverse complement strand
CCAGCCATCGATCTTCTGGCCGGCAGCTCGGCCAAAATCCTCAACTGCCTCTTCGTCGGGAACATCTCCAATACTGGCGAAGATCTGGTGGCCAAGGCCTCCGGCGAAAAGCCCTTCGCCAACAACGGCGCGATCACCATTTTTTGGGAGTCGCTGGCCCTCGTCCAGAACTGCACCTTCACTGGCAACCGCAACGGCGTGGACGACATGGGCGGCGA
This sequence comes from Verrucomicrobiota bacterium, assembly GCA_026397675.1. Taxonomy (GTDB): domain Bacteria; phylum Verrucomicrobiota; class Verrucomicrobiia; order Limisphaerales; family UBA9464; genus SXXZ01. The sequence continues at coordinate 1,703 of JAPLUH010000023.1, read as the reverse complement.
CAGCGTTTACGTCGCCAACCTCTTCCACGCCAATCGCTCCGAGGGCGGATTGCCCGGCCATCCCCGCTACGAACTGGCCATCAATGCCGGAGCCCGCGTGGAGCACTGCGCGATCTTGGGCCCGGTGTTCGATGCCAAGAAAGCGATCGACCCCCGCCAGAACCGGCTCGAAGGACCCGACCCCCGCTTCGACACCGACTGGGTACCGCAGGCCGCCGAGTATTCCGGAATCGGTTATCGGCCCATGACGCGGGAAAAATCTCCCACCCCAGCCAAGGCTCTTCCGGGACCCCCAGTCACTTTGGCTCCACCAGTTCCAGCGTCCCGTTGAGCGAGATCGGGCCGGAGCGCGTCTGCCGACGGCCCGAGGGCCAGACCACCTCGATACGATCCACGGCCGTCTCCGATCCCAGTCCGAAATAGAGCGGCAAGCTGCTCTGAGCGAGGTATCCCGACTTGCCATCATGGAAGCGCGTCTGAACCCGCGAACCGCAGTGGACCCGAACGGTCGCTCCCAGCCCGTCGCGATTGGACACCGTGCCCACCAGCCGCACCTGCAGGAAGCGCAACGTCGTGCGCGAGGAAATGTCACTGATAAGCACCTGCGGCGCGTCGTTCCATTCGTTGGTCACCAAGTCGAGGTCCCCATCGCCGTCCACGTCGAGAGCCACCGACGAGCGCGAACTCGCCGTGCCCATCACCCGGACTTTGCCGGTGCGACCCTTCGCCAATGGATGGCGACGCTCCTCCGGCAGCGCCGTATCGAGCACGAAGGCCTCGCGCAGGATTGGATCGCCCCGGCGCGGCTCGAGCCCTAGCACCCACTCCGCATCCACGAAGCGCTTTCCTCCGTCGTTGAGCAGCAGCGAATTGGCCACATAGCGCAACGGATAGCCCATTCCGGCCGTCACGAACACGTCCTCGTCGCCGTCGGCATTGAAGTCGGCCACCGTCACGCCCCACGGCCAGTAAGTCTCGGTCCCCACCGTGGCAGACACTTCCGCAAACGCGTGACCAGAACCCTGATTCTGGAAGAACGCATTGCCGAACACACTATTGGTCGCCCGACCGAACAACTCCGGCTTCCACTCCGCCGCGCACCACGCATCGCTCTTAGACTTGTCGAAGGCCACCGTCAGATTCGTATCACCCGCATTAATTTGTGCGGTCGTCATGTCGGAATGCATGTCGGTGACGATTAAATCCATCAGCCCGTCGCGGTTGTGGTCGAAGAACTTGACGCCCATCGAACCCCACGGCGTCTTGCGAAAAAACGCCGCCGTCCGGTCCTCGAAGCGGCTCCCCTGACGGTTCACGTAATAGCGGTCCTCCCCCGACATGCTCAGCACGTACAGTTCTGGAAATCCGTCTCCATCCAGATCACAAAAGGTCGCATCGCCACTCCAGCCCCGATGGATCAATCCCGTCGTCTGCGAAGCATTCTCAAAGCGGGCTCCACCCCGATTGTGGAAGAGCGGGCTCGCCTCACTGCGCTCCGGATACTGCCAGCCCTGAAAGGCGTCCGAACGACCCACGTACTCCCCGGCACGGCCCTTCTCATTCCGCGTGTACACCCCGACATTGCAGACGAAGAGATCCAGCTTTCCATCCCGATCATAATCGAAGAACACCGCACCCGACCCGTGCCCCAGCTTGCCCCCCGAAACCCCCGCCTCGGCCGTGATGTCGCGAAACCGACCCCC
>JAPLUH010000527.1 GCA_026397675.1 Verrucomicrobiota bacterium | reverse complement strand
TTGGTGTACACCGGAAAACCGAACTTCGGATGCCGGGGCACTTCGGCCACCAGGGGAAGCGCCATCAAGAAAACCGCGGTGAGAGCGAGAACAGGCAAGCTGGGCATGGCGATGAAGTGAAGTGATGGAATCCGAAAATCTGTCCGACGTCCGTGAGGGTTGTTCAATGCCTTCATTCGTGGTCCCGAGCCTTCGAAACGGGATTCGTCAGCGGTCGAGCATCACGACTCCGCTGAAAGTCCCGAATGCGCCAAAGGGTTCGAAAGCCTCCAAAGATTCATCCTTGAGCCGCAGCCGGAGCCACCGCTCGGCTTCCACAATCTTTTCCGACAATCAGCCCCCCTGCCCCGGGATCAAACCTTGCGCCCATTGCCGAGTCCGCGGGGCGCTGTAGCGGTCAAAAGCCGTTTCCTTCCCCGACTTTAGGAGGCGAAGATCTGGTCCATCTCGGTGGAGAGCTTCTTGAGCCCCTCCGGAGAGCCAGCGCCTCCCTGTTCGGCGATGCCCCACCCATGATAACCGATCTCGTCGATGGCCTTCATTACCGCGGGCCAGTTGTTGTCGCCCTTGAGGAACTCGGCATCGAAGCCCGCCCACTTGCCCTGCTTGTCAGACTTAGTCCGGCTATACTCCTTAATGTGCAGCGTCGCGATGCGCTTGCCCAAGATGCGAACCCACTGTTCGGGCCATCCGTAGTGGATGAGGTTACCGACATCGAGGTGCCAGCCCACCATGGGGCTCTTGAATTCATCGATATAGCGGGCGGCCTCCAGCGGGCTCAGGAGGAAATTATTCCAGACGTTCTCGATGGCGATCTTCACGCCCAACTCCTCGGCCAGCGGCACCACCTTGCGGATCTCGGCTTGGGAGCGGGTGTACGCGTCGGCGTAACTAATGGATGCATTCACGACGGCGGGCACTAGCAGCACCGCCGGAGCGCCGTAGGCCTTGGCATCGCGCAGCGACAGCTTAAGACCCTCAACCCCGACCTCGCGAACGGCCGGATTCGGATCGGACAGGGGCTTGGCCCAATGCGTGTGGCAACACACAGAGCCGGCCTTGAGACCGGTGGCCTTCAGGGCGGCGTTCATCTCGGCATTGTCCATGCCGCCCATCGGCTCCACCCCGTCAAAGCCCGCCGCCTTAACCGCCTCCATTTTCTGCATCACCGAACCAGGAACCCCAACGGTGCCCCACATGATTCCCTTGAGGATCTTGCGCTTCGGGCCGGCCTGCGCGAAGGCGGGCACGGAGGCTCCGAGGAGGGCGGCGGCCTGGAGAAAATGACGGCGATTCATGACAATGAAGAACTCTAAACGGGGGTTGAAACCAACGGATCCGGAACGAACAAGGAAGAGACCGACGAGACAAAGACCAACTGGGCCCGATAAAAAGCCCAGTTGGTCTTCGGTTGAGATTAAGACAATTTGGTCTTACCCGGAATCGGCAGCGGCTCGATCGGCAGCTTCATGTCCCAGGACATATTGTCCGGAACGAGCTTAATCTGGGAGTTGAGCGCCTGCTCCCATGTCACTTCCTGACCGGTGTAGGCGGCCAAGCGCCCCATGATGCCAGCCAGCGTGCTGTTCACCATACGGTCACCGTCATTGTGCAACTCACCGTTGCGGATGGCCTTGTAGAGGTGCTGGTGCTCGACCACATACATGTCGGGCTTCTCACCGCGATAACGCCAGCCGTTTGAACCGTCGGCGCTCTTGAAATACGAGTTGGACCAACCGTTCCATCCCTTGCCTTTACCGCCGAGCACGTAGTCGCTGTTGTCGCTGTAGCAGTTGGCGATCTGGCGCTGGGCGATGACACCCCGAGCACCATTGGCCCACTCGTAGGTGGCTGTCATGTGATCGAAAATGTTGCCCTCGTAGTTCGGGTGCACGCGTCCGCCGTTGGCGACGACCTTGGCCGGCGGCTTGTCACCGAAGGCCCACATCATCTTGTCCACGGTATGGATGCACTGCTCGACGTAGCCGTCGCCGGCCAACCAGGTGAAGTTCATCCAGTTGCGCATCTGCCACTCGAGGTCACCCACGCCCTCCTTGCGTTGCGAAGGAGCCTGCATCGGCTTCACGGGGCCAGTCAGGTAAGTGCCGTACATGGCCAAGACCTCACCAATCTCACCCTCGTTGATGCGCTTGAAGAACTCGCGCTGCGGGAGGGAATAGCGCCAGCAGTAGCCCGCCACCAGATTGAGCTTCGCTTCCTTGGACATGCGGACCGACTCCATCACGTGACGAATACCAGCGCTGTCAGTGGCCATCGGCTTCTCGCAGAAGATGTGCTTCTTCTTCTCGACCGCATAACGCAGGTGGGTGGGACGGAATCCCGGAGGCGAGGCCAGCAACACCACGTCCACACCGGCGTCGATCACCTTCTGGTAGGCGTCAAGACCGACGAAGCGCTTGGAGGGCTCCACCTGCACGCGGCCGGGGAACTGCTTGTCCAAGCTGGAGTGGCTCTGCTTCATCTGATCCTCAAAGGCATCGCCCATGGCCACGAGGACCAAGTTCTTGTCGGCCTCCAGCGCATTGCCAGCGGCACCGGTGCCCCGCCCGCCGCAGCCCACAAGGCCGATGCGAAGGGTGTCGGAGTTGGCGGCAAAAGCGCGATCTCGCATCAGCAGGGCCGGCGCGGCAAATGACAGGGCTGCGGCGGTTGAACTGGACTTGAGAAAGTCCCGGCGGTTCTCGAGTGGTGAATTCATGACTGGGAAGTGACGACACTCTTGGTCCGAAATTCAGCCCTCTGCGTCAAGCTTGCCTCCCAGAAACTCGGATAAATTTTATCACGAACTATGCATCGCTCACGGCATGATGCCGAAGACCCCTTCGAGAAACCCCACCCGAACCCTCGAAAGAGACCCTCCGACTGCCGCTGCCCACGCATTATTGCAAAGTCTTCTGAAAAGACTCCTTGCCGCCGACACTGAGCCCGATACCTTGCGCATCCGCTTTATGGCGGGTCGGTAGCTCAGCGGTAGAGCAGCGGCCTTTTAAGCCGTTGGTCCAGGGTTCAAATCCCTGCCGACCCACCAGTTATTTATGGCGTAAGTTTAAAGTACGAATTTATAGCGTGACAATTATGGCGATAGTCTGCGAAAGACACGCCGCTCTTTTAGACCCCATCGTCTAGCGGTTAGGACACCGCCCTTTCACGGCAGTAACCGGGGTTCGATTCCCCGTGGGGTCGCCATTTAAAACCCTCGGAAACATTACGTTTCCGAGGGTTTTTTGTTTTTTAACCGGCGATCCTACCCGTTCTGACCCGTTCTGAGCGAAACCAGACCGGTCCAAACTCAGCTAGGCCAAGATGCGCCGGATGACCTCAGGCTCCACCACGCCGGTCAATTTTTGGTCGAGGCCGCCGTAAAAATACGTGAGCCGCTGGGGATCCAACCCCATGAGGTGCAAGATGGTGGCATGCAAGTCGCGGATGTGATGGCGATCCACGGCGGCCTCATGACCGAGTTCGTCGGTCTCGCCATAGCTGGTACCGCCACGGACGCCCCCGCCGGCCATCCAGTAGGTGAAACCTTTGGGATTGTGGTCGCGGCCGCCGTTGCCGCCCTGCGAGACAGCCTGCCGGCCAAACTCGCCGCCCCAAACGATCAACGTCGAATCGAGGAGCCCTCGTTGCTCGAGATCGGCCAAGAGGGCAGCGATCGGGCGGTCGATTTCCGGCCCATGGATGCGGAGGTTTTCTTCCACGCCGTTGTGGGCATCCCAGTTCTGCTGCTGATGTCCGCCGCCGTGGTAAATCTGAATGAAGCGAACACCCCGCTCGACCAGTCGACGGGCAATAAGGCATTGGCGACCGAAGGGCGCGGGCCCGAGGGCTAGCGGGTGATCGTCAGGGCGCGACTGGTTCACGCCATAGCTCTCCAACGTAGCGGCCGATTCCTGCGACAAGTCGAGGGCGTCCGGGGCGCTGCGCTGGAGTTTAAAGGCCAGCTCATAGCTCGCGATTCGGGCCTGAAGTTCACTGAAGCCGGGACGCGAGGCCAAGTGCCCGGCATTAAGAGCGTTGAGGGTGGAGATGGTGTCACGCTGAACCTCGGTCGGTGAGCCGTCCGCCGGATCCAAGTTCAGGATGGGATTTCCCGAAGCCCGGAACACGGTCCCCTGGTAAGCGGCAGGCATGAATCCGCTGGACCAATTGGCCGAACCACTAATGGGTCCGCCGCGCGGATCGAGCATGACCACGTAGCCCGGCAAGTTGGCGTTGGCTGAGCCCAGACCATAGGACATCCAGGAACCCATCGACGGCCACCCTTGCAACACCCGCCCGCTGTTCATCTGGATCATGGCCGAGCCGTGGGCGAAGGAGTCGGCGTAGAGCGACTTGATGACGGCCAACTTGTCCATGTGCGCCGAGAGATGCGGCAGCACATCGCTGCACCACAAACCCGACTGACCGCACTGACGGAACGTCCGCTTGGAACCGAGCAAGGTTCCAGGCTTCACGTCGCGGCGGCGCTGTTCGAGCGACGCAGTCTGACCGTGGCGACGGTTCAATTCCGGCTTGTAGTCGAAGAGGTCCATTTGCGAGGGACCTCCGTACATGAAGAGAAAAATGCAGGCCTTGGCCTTCGTCGGAAGATGGGGCGGTTTCACGCGCATCGGATCTGACGACACGCTGGCTGCCACGTCGGGGCGCGCAAAGAACCCGTCGGCCTCGAGCATTCCGGAGAGAGCCAAGCTGGTGAAGCCTGCACCGAACTGAGCCAAAAAATCGCGGCGCGAACCTGAGCAAACGGGCTGGTTCTGAGGGCGGGAGTTAGTCGACATAGGCCACTTCGTTGAGGTTAAGCAGGAGGAGACAGGCGCTCTCAAAAGCCCGGTGACGGGCCCAATCGTGGGGGAGTTCAGGCCAGAGGGGCTGGGTCACACCGCCCAAAGGCGTCCAACGGAATCGGTCGAGGCTGACACCCGATCCCCAAGCACGGACGCCCAGACGCCCGGAAGCCGGCCCTCCCGATCGGACGATGGCCTGCAACGTGGACGCCGGTTCATCACCCAGAAAAACCGCCAAACGCTCCCCTTCAAGGCGGATGCGGACAGGCAATCGATCGCCCCGAAGGAAAACACCGCCGCAGGAGGCGATCGGGACTGCCGAGGTGGCGGTCAGTTGGCGCACAACCAGGCGGCCCTCCCGTGGCTCAAAGACCAATTCCAACCCACTCTCGTCAGACTCGCCGGGTAGAACTGAACAACGCATGAGGAGACTCACCTGCGAACAACCCACCTGGGGCGCAAGGTCCACAGTTAATTCTCCATCGCTCATCGTGGTGCCACGCCAAAGAGCGAAGGGCCCCCGCCCGGGCTCCAGAGCCTTGTTGCCCTCGTACTCGCGGGGCCAGCGACCCTTGTAAGATTCCCACCCAAGACTGGGCGGTACCAGGAAGCGCTCGGCCGGAAGCGCGTTGAAATAAGGCACGGACAAGGTGTCGGGCACATCGGGCCGGAATGACAAGCGGTGGCGCAGCCCCTCCCACACCGTGGTCTGACGGGACAGGAATTCAGACATCTGGGCTACCTCCTCGGGCTGGGGCGTTCGGCCTGTGACTCGAGTCCAGGCCTGCTGCAAGAGTAACCCATCGCTCGCGCCCGGTCCGCCAGCCCTCCGCACCCGATGGGCCAGCGCGCCCGCCTGCTCCTGAACAAAGGCGTCATTCAAGAGCATCAGGGCCTGCGGAGCGACCGTGGTAGTGGGGCGTTCGGACAATGGCGAGGTGGCGTTGCTGTAATCAAAAGCCTCAAACATAGGCACCATGGAGGTGCGCCGGATGTACGCGTAGACACTGCGTCGGGCCCGCTCACCCGGGCCGGACACTTGCCAGTCGGTGCCCGGCCGTGAGCCGCCTGCCAACACCTCGCCACTGAGCGCCGGGAAAAAACCTCGCCCACCCGTCTCTAAATTCAACGAGCCAGAGACCGAAAGTAGCGTGTCTCGGAGGGCCTCGGCGTCGAGGCGTCGTAAGTTCTGGCGCCAAAGCAGTTCATTGGCCGGATCGGCCTCAAACGCCGCCGGATTCGGAATTCGCGACGATTGCATCCAGGTAGCCGAAGTCAGGATGAGTCGATGGAGCGCCTTCAGTGACCATCCCTGACGAACGAACTCGACCGCTAACCAGTCTAAGAGCTCTGGGTGCGTCGGAAGGCTACCCACGCGCCCAAAGTCTGTCGTGGTTCGGACTAATCCCCGACCGAAGTGGTGATGCCAAATCCGGTTCACCAGAACCCGGGCCGTCAGCGGGTTGGCGGGGCTGGCGATCCAGTCAGCCAAGGCCTGACGGCGACTGGCCGTGGGCAATCCCGCCTTCCCGACCGGAGCATCCCCTCCACCCGCCGCCCTCAAAAATCCAGGCGACACCTCCGCTCCCGGAGACCGGGGATTACCGCGGGCGAGCACTTGCACGGGCGTCGCCGGTCCGGCCTGTTCACGGGCCGCCAGAGCCCATTCGAAGGGCGGTTCGGTCTTCGAGAGCGCCTCGAGGCGTCGGTTGAGGTTCTTGCGGACCGCCTCGTCGGTCGAAGCCGCTCGTTGGGTCTCCAAGTCGCGGCGTTGACGGTCTTGGGAGGCCTTCCATTCGACAATTTCAGCCGGGGCGGCCAATGGAGCGAACACCGGCGATTCGAGACCAGGCCCTCCGCTCACTCCCACATGAAGCGGGCGAAAGATGGCCAGCATCGCGTAGTAATCGCGCTGGGGAATGGGGTCAAATTTGTGGTCGTGGCATCGGGCACACGCGACGGTCATTCCGAGGAAGGCCGCTCCGGTGGTTCCGACAATGTCATCCAGTTCGTCGAACTCGGCCTGGAGTTTGTCATCCGGCTCGTCGTCATGGACACCCAGTCGCAAAAATCCGGTGGCGACCACCGCGTCTTTCCAGGCGTCTCCCGCTCCACCGGTTGCAGTCACCAGACTCGGTGCCCATTCATCACCGGCGATTTGTTCTCGAATGAAGCGGTCGTAGGGCTTGTCCTGATTGAAGGCCCGGATGACGTAATCGCGGTAGCGCCAGGCCTCCCGTTTTTCACCATCCCGCTCATAGCCATTGCTCTGAGCAAATCGGACAACATCCAACCAATGACGCCCCCACCGCTCCCCATAGCGAGGACTTGCTAGCAATGCATCGACCCGTCGAGCCCAGGCCTCCGGAGAAACGTCACGCTCAAAGGCGGCCGTCTCCTCGGGTGTGGGAGGTAATCCAACCAGGTCGATGTGGAGGCGGCGCAGTAGTTCCCGTGGGCTGGCCTGCGGACTCAAACTCAGCGACTTGGCTGAGAGACTTCGGCGAACAAACGCATCGATTGGATTCTCAGGCCCGAGGTTCTTTGGGCTAGCCCCCTGAGGAACCGGCGGTGAGGCCACAGGCCGGAAGGCCCACCACACTTCGGCCTCACCCACCGGAACCTCGGCAGCCGACCCCTTGAAACTGGCCGCGAGGCATCCAATGATGATAAGCTTCTGAGCGCACCGAAGCCATCGATCCCACCCGGCAGTGCCCAGATGAAAACGCACTCTGCCCCCTTTCAGAGTTTTTCCTCCGGACTGGGGATTTGGGCGTGGCATGAGACGACGTTCTGGCCGAGGCCCCAGTGAGTCAAGAATCTGGAGTAGTGTTCTCGCACCCATTCAAGTCTGGGAACTCAGCTCGGCCGCGACTGAGGCTTGGGCCGAAGCTCTTGGAGGTTACCGGGGATGCCTTTAGTCGACATCGCCGCCCTCGCCTCCCCACCGCTCCTGCAGGCCCGTCAAAGCGGCTTTGACCGACTCATCTCAGACTTCGATCGGCGATGCGCCATGAAGTAAAGTACCGGCACCGCCATACGGCTGATGAGCAATGAAGCGACCTCGCCGGCCATCAAGGAGATGGCCAACCCCTGGAAGATCGGATCGGCCAGGATCACCGCCGCACCAACGATCACGGCAGCCGCTGTCAGCACCATGGGCCGAAACCGGACCGCGCCCGCCTCGATCACTGCCTGATCTAACGGCATCCCGTCACGCAGGCCTTGCTCGATGAAATCCACCAGGATGATCGAATTGCGGACGACGATCCCCGCCCCCGCCATGAAACCAATCATGGAAGTGGCAGTGAAAAACGCCCCCATGGCCCCATGGGCCGGTAATATTCCGACTAGAGAAAACGGGATGGCCAGCATCACCAACAACGGCGTCAGGAACGACCGAAACCACCCCACCATGAGCACGTAAATTAGCACCAGCACCGCAGCGAAGGCGATACCCAGATCCCGGAATACCTCCAGCGTGATGTGCCACTCGCCATCCCATTTGATGGCGGGATCCGCATCCGAGATGGGCATCGAGGCATTGTGAATGCGGGGCTTCCCCGGCAGCGCCTCCAGTTTCTTGTTCATCGCTGCAATGGCGTACACGGGGCTCTCGATGACTCCGGCCACGTCACCGATCACATAATTTACGGGCATCAGATTCTTGCGATGCCGACTCTTTTCGACAAACCCCTTCTCGATGCGGACCAACTCCCGAAGGGGCACCAGGGATGGACCCACCTGTGTCCCGCCCGGCTCGGGCAGGGCATTGGCATCGCCACTGCGGACCCGCAGGGCCAATAACTCCTCCGGCCGAACCCGGGCCGAGCGCGGTAACTGGAGAACTAGGTTGACGTCCTCCTTCTCCCGCGGCACGTGCAACAAATCCACCGACTCACCACCCACCGCGATGTGCAGGGTCTTGGAAATGGTCTCGGCACTGATGCCAACGAGCGCGGCTTTTTCTTTGTCGATGACGAAGCGAGTTTTGGGTTGATCAGCCTCCTCGTACCAATCCACATCGACGACGCCCGGTGTCGACTGGAAGATGGACCTTACCTGCTCCGCCAGCTCCGCTCGGGCCGCATCGTCAGGTCCATAAATCTCAGCGACCAGCGTCTGGAGAACCGGCGGACCCGGCGGCACCTCAGCGATGGCCACTCGGGCCCCGAACCGCTGAGCCACCAGGGCCACCGCAGGTCGAATCCGCTTGGCGATGTCATGGCTCTGGGCCTTTCGGGAATGCTTGCCTACCAAGTTGACCTGGATGTCGGCGACCGCGGGTCCCCGCCGCAAAAAATAATGACGCACCAACCCGTTAAAATTGAACGGTGAAGCCAACCCCACGTAGATCTGGTAATCGGTCACCTCGGGCTCATCTCGCACAGCTGCAGCCATCTCACGGGCCGCCTGGGCCGTGCGCTCCAGCGAACTGCCCTCAGGCATGTTAAGAATGATCTGGAACTCCGATTTATTATCGAAGGGCAGCATCTTCATGGTCACCCAACCCGCCACGACTGTGGACATGGCCCCCAGAAGGAGTGCCGTGATGATGCCCAGGAACGTCCATTGCCAGAGCGGGTGATGAAGCAACGGATCCATCACTTTGCGGTAAAGTCGGGTCAATGCGTCTTCGGAGCCGCCTGATGAGCTCGAATCTCCACCCGCATGCACGGTGGCGAGACGGGCTTCGCCTCCGAACCAACGCAACATCCGGATGCTAGCCCAAGGCGTGACGATAAAAGCGATGAGCAGCGACCAGAACATGGCGGCGCTAGCCCCAACGGGGATCGGGCGCATGTAAGGCCCCATCAGGCCGCCCACGAAGGCCATGGGCAGCACGGCGGCGATCACCGCGAACGTCGCCAGGATCGTGGGATTTCCCACCTCGCTGACCGCCTCGACGGCGATGGTATTCCACGAGCGGTTTCTATTCTGGGTGAGGTGGAAGTGCCGAACGATGTTCTCCACCACCACGATGGCATCATCGACGAGGATGCCGATGCTGAAGATCAAGGCGAAGAGCGTGATCCGATTCAGCGTGAACCCATACAAATAAAAGACCAACAACGTCAGGGCCAAGGTCGCCGGAATGGCTACGGCCACGATCCCAGACTCACGCCATCCCAAGGTCAGCCAAATCAGCAAGGACACGCTGACCACCGCGATGCCCATGTGAAGCAAGAGCTCATTGGATTTCTCAGCAGCCGTCTCACCGTAATGACGAGTGACCGAGACCGTCACGTCCGCCGGTATGACAATTCCTTTCAGCGACTCAACCTTCTGCAGAACATTCTCGGCCACTGAAACCGCGTTGGCCCCCGGACGCTTGCCGATGGCCAAAGTGACGGCGGGTTCTTCTCGGGTTGAAGGGGCATTCGTCGATGCAGGCCCAGCGCCAAAAAACACATAATTGGAAGGCTCCTCTGGGCCATCCACCACCTCAGCCACCTCTCGCAGATAAATCGGCCGACCACCCACTGTGCCCACCACCACGTTGCGAACATCCTCAGCGGTCTGAAGAAACGCGCCGGTTTCGATGACTATCGATTGATTCATCGAGGTCAACTCACCGCTGCGGAACTGGCGGTTGGCCTGCTGCATCATGGGAATAATTCCCACGGGGCTGAGTCCGCGGGAGGCCAGGCGTGCCGGGTCCAAGAGCACCCGCAACTCCCGCCGCGCCCCCCCGATGACGGTGGTCTCCGCCACCCAAGGCACTTGCTTCACCGCGTCGTCCACCTGCGAGACCAATCGTCGCAGGGTCAGGTGGTCGTATCGCCCACTATGAAAAGTCAGCGCCAGAATGGGGACATCGTCGATGGACCGAGGCTTGATCAGAGGGAAATCCACTCCATGCGGCATCCGGTCCCGATTGGCCCGAAGTTTTTCAGAAACCTTCACCAAGCTAGCATCTGGATCAGAGCCCACCTTGAAGCGGACAATTGTCAGTGCTTCGCCTTCTCTGGACTGTGAATAGAGGTACTCCACTCCAGGCACCTCCCAGAGCAGTTTTTCCATAGGGCGCGTCGCCCGCTCTTCGACCTCCCGCGCCGATGACCCGGGCATGACGACCATCACATCCATCATCGGCACCTGGATTTGTGGCTCCTCTTCGCGCGGCAGCATCAAAACCGCGAAGGCCCCAAGCAGCACCGAGGCGAACACAATCAGAGGGGTGAGCTTGGAGTCGATGAAGGCGTGAGCAATCCTGCCCGCCAACCCATGGACTGAAGAGTCATTGGAGGGCCTTTGACTCACGGGATCACCTCCAGCGGCTGACCCTCACGCACCCGATCCGGATCCATAGCGACCACCTTCTCTCCGATTTCCAGCCCAGAAATCACCTCCACATCCGACGCTAGACGTTTTCCAGTGCGGACAAGTCTCAACTGCGCCCTGCCCTCAAAAGCTACGACCACGTATTCCAACTGCCCCCTCTGAAAAACTGCGACGGACGGAACATGCGGCACGGTAGTTTGTCCTGTCAGCACCGCTACCCGGCCGAACTGACCGGCCCGCAGTCCTGGCAAAACCGGCAAGTCCAAGGTCACCCGATAGGTTCGGCTAACCGCCTCGGCCACCGGAGCCATTTCCACAACCACGCCTTCGATCGAATCTGTTCGGGAGGCGATGCGCACGGGCAACCGGGCACCGGATGAAATCTGGTCGATCAGGGATTCCGGAACATCCGCCTCAAACCGCAACTGTGTCGGATCCTCAATCTCCACCAAGGGCCTCCCTGGAGTGGCCAAATCCCCGACATCCACCGCCTTGCGGGTGATTACCCCATCAAAGGGAGCCACCACCCGAGTGTGGCCCAGCAATGTCTCCATTTCGGACATCAAAGCCACCGCCACGCGATGACGCGACTGGACGGCCTCTAACTCGGAGGGGGTCGCAGCACCGTCCTTGAGCAGCCTGGCCATCCGTTCCAGGTCCCGCGCCGCCTGATCCAAGACCGCCTTGGTAGAATCGAGACGGGCCTGAGTCTCGCGAGCATCCAACGTGGCTAGAACTTGTCCCTGACGCACCGTCTGACCCGGCGCCACCGTGAGCGATTCGATCCGACCGACCACCTTTGCCTCCACGGTCGCATGGAGTCGGGTTCTCACGGTGCCTACCACCTCTTCGGTGGCGGTGAGACCATGAATTTCCACCGTCGCCACCCGGACCCGGGCTGCTGGCCATGGCACTGAGGGTGCTCGTGGCTTCGGGTCGGGACTGCAGCCAACCATTACAGCGAGGAGCCCCAGAAAGACCCATTTCATTGAATTTTTTCTTACCATTAGAAAGACCCCATTTCGGTTTGGATCAAACCCTCAACGAATTGCTTGCTGAATGAACGACTTCAACCGTGTGGCCGACATGGAGCCAGAGGTTCGGGCCATCTCGATCCCGCGATGAAAGACCACGAAGGTCGGAATGCTCTCAATACGATGCTCCGAGGCGACCTCCGGTACCTCCTCCGTGTTCACCTTGATAATGAGTGCCTCGCGCTCCATCAGGCCGGCCAGTCGTTCAATTTCTGGGGCCACACTCCGACACGGTCCGCACCAAGGTGCCCAAAAATCCACAAACACGGGGCCGGACACCTCAGCCACCAGAGCTCGGAAACTCAGCGGGTCACGGACCTCAATCACGGCGGGTGGCCTCTCCAGTTCCTCTTTGCAACGACCACAGCGAATCGCCGCATCCCACTGGCGATAGACCTGCCGATTGGCCTGGGAACAGGACGGACAAGAGAGAATCAAACCCCGGCTGTCTGCTGTCAGGTGAGTCATGATTTAACGCGGCTGATCCGATGGTGAGCAGCAATTGCCCGAACCGATGCCCAGCTTTTTGAGAAGGATCCCTGCCGGACAAAATCCGGTGAGGGCGGACTGGATAAGATTGATCCCCACAAAGCAGGTCATCAACAACCACCAATGGCTGATGAAGTGGGTAAGGCAAACACTGATCAGGACCATCGATCCGGCGAGTACACGAATTATTTTCTCGGTCGTCATGTTGGGTCGGATTCTCTGTGGGTTGTTTTTCTGTTTATGAGTGTATAATCATCTTTGAAAAAATCAATACCTCTTTGAACCCGGGTTGCCGCGGAGACACTGTTCATCTAGGAAAGCATGAAGACCGCCCGATCCTTCGTTACCGCCTGGGTGACCGTGCCCCGCCGACCTTTGGCGGTGAAATTGAGCCGGCTGTCCGTGGAGTCGGGGCTTGCCGCCTGCGCTCAGATCTCCGGACCGGTGGAGTCCGTTTACCGCTGGCAGGGAGTTGTGGAGTCCGGAAAGGAATGGAGAGTGGTGTTCAAGACTCGCTCCCGATTATTGCCCAAACTCGAAGCTTTGGTGATCGCCAACCACCCCTACGACACCCCTCAGTTCCTCGTGCTACCCATTGTGGCAGGTTCGGAAAAGTATCTGAACTGGCTGGGCGAGAGCACTACCACACCACCGAAACTCACCACCCGCAGACGTTCCAAAACACACTAATCCCATGGGTGTCAGCCCCAAACAATTCGCCGCCATGGAAGCCCGCCTGTCCGGGCGGACGCCGACCGCCTCCGGTGGATCCCCTGTGCTGCCCGAATCCGGTCTGCACCTCCCGGAAGGCTCCCGAGTACTGGGCATTGATCCATCGCTGCGGGGGACAGGCTGGGGCGTGATCCGAATCGGAGCCCAAGGCCCCACCTTTGTGGAGGCCGGGACCATTCATTGCCCGAAATCTTGGGAGCGCTCGCGTTGCTTGGGCGAAATCGGTCGCATCCTGACGGAAGTGGTCCAACGCCATCCCCCGGCCCTCTGCGCCTGCGAAGGCCTTTTCTTCGCCCAAAATCTCCAGACAGCCCTCATCATGGGAGAAGCTCGTGGGGCCGCACTCGCCGCTGTGGCACGAACGGGAATAGAAATCCATGAGATCTCCCCGAGGAAAGTGAAACTGGCCATGGTGGGCTATGGAGCGGCGCAGAAAATCGCCGTCGCCAAAATGGTCCAACGGCAACTCGGCCTGATCGAGATCCCCGACCCCGATGCCGCCGATGCCCTGGCATTGGCACTCGTGATGGTGCAAGAACTCCGTAACCCACTCGGACCGGCCTCCAAGCGGATTTGACGGTTCAGGCCCTACACGATTCTGGTGCTGCGAGGTCGGCCCAGTCCGGCTTTCATCTCCCCATGCAACTCAACGTGGGCATCATCACCGTTTCCGATCGGGCCTCGAAGGGACTTTACGACGATCTGGGTGGCCCCGCCCTTCAGGAAGCTTCGGTGGGCTACGGATGGACTGTCCTCGAGAGTGTCCTGGTACCCGACGAGATCCAGGACATCCAGCGGGCGATTCGTTCGCTCATCAGCAAGGGGTGTGCGCTGGTGCTAACGACCGGGGGCACCGGGGTCGCGCTGCGCGATGTCACCCCAGAGGCGGTCCGCGAAATTGCCATCCGTGAACTCCCCGGATTCGGCGAACAAATGCGCATGGAGAGCCTGAAGATCACACCCAACGCGATCCTTTCTCGCAACTTGGCCGCAGTCGTCGATCACACTCTGGTCATTTGCCTGCCGGGCAAGCCCCGCGGTGCGGTCGAATGCCTCGGGTTCGTGGTGCAGGCCATCCCCCACTGTGTGGAGGTGCTGCAAGAGGTCCCGACCAGTTGCTGACCGGGACCCCTTTTTAGCAAACGGCTCTCAGCCTTGCAGACGGGCTGATTCGGCGCGAACCCAGGCGATCACCTCGGCGGCGGCATCGGCGATGGGAACCATGCGCATCGTGCCTCCGCGCGGCTTGAGCTCGATCTCGCCCTTAGCCAGCGATTTCTCCCCCAGATTCACCCGCAGCGGGAATCCCACCAATTCGCTGTCCTTGAACTTCACGCCCGGACGCTCATCGCGGTCATCCAGAATGGCCTCAATGCCTGCGGCTTCCAGAGTGGCGGCCAATTCACGGGCCAGTGTCATCGGCTGACTCTCGGGCGCCACCGTCAGCGGCGTGATGCACACCGTGAAGGGCGCTACGCTCACGGGCCAACGGATGCCGTCCTTGTCATTGCACTGCTCGATGACCGCCTGAAGCGTCCGGGTCACGCCAATGCCGTAGCAACCCATCACCGCCGGATGGCGGGAACCATCCTCAGCCAAGAAGGTGGCATTGAGCTTCTCCGAATATTTGGTCCCCAGTTTGAAGACGTGCCCCACTTCGATCGCCCGGCGGATCTTCAGGGGTTGAGCGGTCTCTACGCACAGCTCGCCCACCTTGACGGTGCGCAGATCGTACCAGGCCGTGACCTTCAGATCGCGGTCCACCTCGACATGGCGCAGATGGAAACCGTCTTCATTGGCCCCTGTGGTCATGCCCCGGGCCCCGCGCAGGGCTTCGTCGGCATAAACGGGCACCGCCGGCGTCTTAAGGGTGGCATTGACCGCACCCAGAGAACCCGGGCGGGCACCGAGCAACTCAACAATCTCGTCGGCAGTCGCCTGACGGACTTGGACCGCACCCGTCTTGGCCATGAGCTTGGCCTCATTGAGCGAGTCGTCTCCCCGGATGAGCACCAGGATGGGCTTCGAATCGGCAACGAACACCAGGGTCTTGACCTGTTGCCGGGC
>JAPLUH010000536.1 GCA_026397675.1 Verrucomicrobiota bacterium | reverse complement strand
ATGATCGGGGTGTTTCCCGTCGGCGCGATAAAGGACAGCAAATCCACGATCAACAGCGATGCTGCAAGACCCGCAATTGCACCCAAGAGCGACAGCACCACGCTCTCTACGATGATCTGAACGAAAACATCGACCCCGGTGGCTCCCAATGCCTTGCAGGTACCAATCTCACGGACCCGCTCGTTGATGCTGGCCAACATAATGTTCATGATGCCAATCCCTCCTACCAAAAGGCTGATACCAGCGATAATTCCCCCGCTGAGTCGGGCATTCTTGATCTGCTTGTTGATATTTTCAACCTGACTCTCTTGGGTCTGAAACGTGAAATCTTCAATGCCTCGATGGGTGACCAAAAGCACATTTTTGGCCTGTTGAAGAGCCAACTCCATCTGTTCCATGGACTTCACTTTGAGATCAATGTCGCTGAGCCGAGGGTCAGGAATGCCGTCCAGATCCCCCGCCATCCGGAACCGCACCCAAGCCGTGTTGAGTGGGATGTACAGGGTGTTGTTCTTGCGCCAAAAGGCCCAACCACCCTTCCTGCCCCACCCTCGGGATTTCTTGGTCTCAACCTTATTAGTGGATGCGTTGGCTAGCTTGCGCAGGGCACGAGCCTTCAGGTCTTGCTCGCTGGCGTACTGTGTAAACATCCCAACGATGACGAAGGGTTGTCCATTGATCTGGATCGTTTCTCCGAGCGGAATAATCTCACGCCCCACTTCATCCGGATCGCCAAATAGGGAGTCTCGTATCCCAGTTCCAATAACACAAACCGCATGCGCTTTCTCTTCGTCCAACGCATTGAAGAACCGGCCATGCTCCACGGTGTGGAGGTTCATCTCCAGTACCTCCGGCCAAACTCCTACACATTCTTCGGGACTGGCTCGCTTGTCTCCCCGGGAAACCATGGCGTCCGGCACGGCCATTTCCGGTGAAATCACCCGCAATAACGGGGCACCCTGTTTTAGGGCAATCACATCTACTAAGGTCCTACCAGGCGCCTGGTCAGCCAGATGCTCTTGGTAGGCCGGAACCGCCTGCCTCTGGAGGAGCACCTTGTCCGCCCCACCCATGGCAATCATCGATTCCCTCATGCCATTCTCCATCCCTTTGATGATGGCACTCATGCCGACCAACGAGGCGACTCCCAGCACAACCCCAAACAGAGTGAGCAAGGATCGGAACTTATGGGCCCAAACTTCTTTGAGACCAATTAGGATCGCATTGAAAAGGTTCATCAGTCGTAACGAAGAGACTGAATGACATCCATCCGAGCCGCTTTCACCGCCGGAAAAATGCCAGCCAAGAGACCAACAACCACAGCAAACCCGAAGGACAACGCCATGGCACCGCTGGTAATCACGGGATCATTGCCGGTGGGTGCCACCCAGGAGATACCCAGCACCACGAATCGGGAAAACGCCAAACCAAGAATCCCGCCCACCACAGCGATGACCGTGCTCTCAACAAGGATCTGAACGAAGATATCAAGCCCCCCTGCCCCGACGGCCTTGCGGATGCCAATCTCCCGGATGCGCTCAGAGATGCTCGCCAGCATGATGTTCATGATGCCGATGCCACCGACAAACAGGCTGATGCCGGCAATGAGCCCACCACTCATGCGAGCATTCTTGACGAAACGGTCGATGTCGGCGCTCCAATCCTCAAAGGTTCGGAAGGCGAAGTCCTCGATGCCGCGATGGTTCACCATCATGATGTTCCGAATCTTGGTCAGCGTTTGCTCGATCTGCGAGAAATCGCGGACTTTCAATTCAATATTACTTAGGCGGGGCTCAGCTGGGGCATTGGAAAGGCCGGACTGGAACCGATGCCACATCGTGTTGAGGGGCATGTAGACGGTGTTGTTCTTAATCCAAAAAGCAAAATTACCGCTGCGCCCTTGCCCACGCACCGGTCCCTTGGGCGGAGCTTTGCCCTCGAATCTAAGCCTCTGACGTTCAACTTCTCGCTCTAAGCGCTGCTTGCGGTCTTGCTCACCCTCGTAGTGCTTGAACATTCCAATGATGGTGAAGGGCTGACCGTTGATGGTCATAGTGCGACCCAAAGGGATCACCTCGGAGCCCGCTTCTTCGGGCCTACCGAAGAGTTCATCCCGGATGCCTGTGCCAATAACACACACCGGCCGAGCCTCCGATGCATCAATGTCATTGAACATCCGACCATGCTCCACTTCGTGTT
>JAPLUH010000475.1 GCA_026397675.1 Verrucomicrobiota bacterium | reverse complement strand
TCTCGGGTAATTCTAAGGCGCTGATGGCGCAGGCCTTGAGTGGTTTCCAAACAGCGTTGTCCCAATTACCGGATGGATCCCCCGATCGTCTGGTGGCCCGTTTCAAGGCTGCCGATGCCGCCGCGTGGCTGGGAGATGCTCCTTCGGCATTGAAAGGGTATTTGGAGGTGGCTGCCGCGGTCGCCGAGCGTCCCGTTGAGCGGGAGGCCTGGATGCCGGCCGCCCTCGAGCAGGCGGTGATTGCTGCTATCGCCAGCACCAACGCGCCGGCCGGCGAATCGGCCCTGCGCCGTTTGTTGGAAATGCCCCAGGCGGCGGCGCGGGCAGGACAAAGTGTCCTGTGGCTGGGATCGTCGCTGGCGCGGCAGGGGGCCGGCGAGCTGGGTCGCAGTCTTTTGCAGGATTACCTCGTGCGGTTCCCCGAGAGCGGGGTCCGTCCCGAGGTGCAGTTAGAATTGGCCATGCTCGGGTTGCATGACGAGCGTTGGGCCGATTCGGTGGCCGAATTGCGGCGCTGGTTAGCGGCCCATCCCCAGCATCCCGGTGCGGTGCGTGCAGGATTTCATTTGGCCTACGCGCTGTCTCGTTCCGGCGATCCAGCGGCGGCCATGGTGCAGTTCTCTCAATTGGCAGCTAAGAACCCCACGGATCCCGGGACCTTGTCTGCCCAACTCTGGCTGGCGGGCCGATTCTTCGAGCAACAAGACTACCTTCAGGCCGGGCAGGCCAGTGCCGCCATCCTGACCAATGCCGCGGTGCGTGCGGTGCGAGGTGACACTTGGTATCGAGCCAAGCTGTGGGCGGCGGAAGCAGGTCGCAAACTGCAGAACTTCGATTCCTCTGCCGAACATTTCCGCGAGTTGATCAACGACAAGGTGGCCCCGCCCGAGATTCAGTCCGCTGCGCTCTTCCATTACGGCGAACTCCTGCAAGCCAAGCCGGTAGAATCCGGAAGCGATCCGCTGTCTCGCTACCGTTTGGCACTGGAGGCCTTCACTCGGGTTCTAGAGTTCACCAACAGCCCCTACATCGCGCCGGCCCTCGGGATGATGGGTAATTGTCATTTCCAGCTCAGCACCCTCAATCCGGCCGACTACACCAGTGCCGCCGAGCTCTACTTGCGTACGGCCAAGCTTCCCGGAGCCGGAATTGAAACTCGTTGCCGCGCGTGGTTGGGCTATGCCGCGGTGAATCGCAAGATGTCTGAACTGCGCAGTGGCACTGAATCCGGAGAGTTCTTGGAACGGGCGATTCAGGCGGGTTTGGATGTCGCATTGGGCAAGGTATTGTTGCCCGGCGAAAAGCTCTCTGCCGACCTCTTGACGGAGGCGGCGCGGGCCACGGGAGAGATTCTCGAGCGCCTCGGTCGAACCGGTGAAGCAGCCGGTCTCTACGAGCATGTCGCCCATGAATTGCCCGCAGTGGCGGCGACCTGGGGGCAACGCGCCCGGCGGATCCGCGAGAGCCAGCTCGAAAAGCCCCGCTGACTCCTGGAGCCATCGAGTACCCTTCAATTGGAAGGGAGTGTGTCGGCGTTGCGCTGTTTTGCTTGAGCTTTGGCCGAGGGCGTTGTTTCTGGGGCTATGAATTCCCGCCGTCGGTTCCTTTCGGTCCTTCCACTCATCGCAGCGGCTCCGGCTTTGAGCGGTCGAGCCGAGGCTAACGGTGGCGCAGAGTTGCGGTTGATGACCTACAATCTCCGCTACGCGACCACCAAAGGACCGGAGGCATGGCCGGATCGCCGTCCGGCCATGCAGACCCTCCTGAAGCAGTACGCCCCAGACCTGATGGGAACGCAGGAGGGGGTGTATCATCAATTGCGTGACCTGGCCTCGGACCTTCCTGAATACGACTGGATTGGCACCGGTCGCGACGGAGGGAGTCGTGGGGAGTTTATGGCCATCTTCTACCGGCGCGCGCGCTTTGAACCGCTGGCCTATGACCATTTCTGGCTCAGCGACACTCCGGAGGTCATAGGCTCGTCTACCTGGGGCAACCCTAACCGACGCATGGTCACTTCAATTCACTTCCGCGACCGTCAGACAGGGAAGGAGTTTCATCTCTGGAACACGCATCTAGACCATGCGCTTCAGCCCGCCCGTGAGAAGGGGGCCGCCTTGATCCGGAGCCGATTGGCGAAAGTTCCTGCAAACGAGCGGGTGATTTTGATGGGAGATTTCAACGCCGTGGCCACTCGGAACACGGTCTATGAGGCGCTGACCCGGGACATCGGATTCACGGACACTTGGTTCGCTGCGGCTCAGCGTAAGAATGAAACGCTTAATTCCTTCAATGGCTTTGGTAAGTCCACCTTCAACAGTGCCCGTATCGATTGGATCCTGTCTCGGGGTGAGGCCGAGATTCCGTGGTCCGAAGTCGTCGACTTGACCCCAGGGGGGCGTCAGCCAAGTGACCACTTCCCCGTCTTTACCCGCATGACCTGGAAGTAGCCGCGTCGAGGGTTGAGGGAAATGACTGCGTCGGTCTGGGGCTGGGTTCAAGGCCTAAGCCAGAACGATTTCAATCGGATCGTTCCGGCTAAGAATCGAGGGGCTTGGGCGGTGGTAGCAGGAGGATCCAGACATTGGCCGCCAGGATGCACGAACCACCGAGGATTAGCCGAAGGTGAACGAACTCATCGGGGTAATTCAGGCCGGTCGTTTTGGAAATCCAACCGGGCACGAACAGGCAAACCACGCTGGTGAAGACCGGTTCCGTGCAATAGAGCAGGCCCGCCTGGGTGGCCGTCACCTTGGGCTGCCAGTGATTGGCCAGTGGGAAGGTTGCTAAAGTACAACCGAAGAGCAACAGAGCGAAGAGGGAGGCGATTTCAGGGGAGCTGATCGCCCTCACGATATCGTGGGGGTGCTGAGCCAAGGCGAAGGCCAGAGGCCACGCCGTCAGAGCCATGGCGCCGAACATGACGGTCGTAGAACGAACGGAATCGTTGTCCGCGAACTGCGGCCGCTCCAACCACAGGATCTGGCCCGCAAATAGGACAGACCCGGCCAGCGTCTCCAACTCTCCTCGCCCGAGGTGGAAGTGG
>JAPLUH010000306.1 GCA_026397675.1 Verrucomicrobiota bacterium | reverse complement strand
CCGCCCGCAACCACGCCGGACGTTTCGAGTGCGCAAGCAAGTACGCCGGCCAACTGCTCCAGGCAAAATTCTTCAAGGGCGCATCCGCCACCACCAGT
Source organism: Verrucomicrobiota bacterium (assembly GCA_026397675.1). Taxonomy (GTDB): domain Bacteria; phylum Verrucomicrobiota; class Verrucomicrobiia; order Limisphaerales; family UBA9464; genus SXXZ01. The sequence goes on along the minus strand of JAPLUH010000306.1, from coordinate 22,359 downwards.
TTCGCTCGCGCCGGATTTAAATGGACGTAATCGCCCACGCTTTTTGAGATAACCGCTACCCGATCCGTCCACGATCAGCGACTTGTAGCGCCCAGAGAACAAGTGGCCGAAGAGCTTGTGACGCCGGTTGAAGCGACTCGTGTCAGTGCCCAGCAACCATTTCATCCCGGCGACCAGATTTGGCTGCGGCGTCTCGACCACCACATGAAAATGATTCGGCATGAGGACATAGGCGTGACCCTGCCAGCCCGTCTTAGCGCAAACCTCGCCCAGCGTCTCAACGAAGCGCCGGCGATCCGCATCATCCATGAAGATCCGTTCGCGCCGGTCACCGCGATTCATGACGTGATAAATCGCGCCAGCATACTCGACTCTCAACTTGCGGACCAGACCGGGGGAGTGGCTTTCGCCGCTTTATGTATCAATATCAAGAACTGACCCCTTTTCAGATCGCCCCCCTGCTGTGTTGGCTAAGTGGAGAGCAAGGGGCGTTAGCGCGGTTTCGCTCCAGCGTTCGGCAACTTCGGTCCAGCGGACTTGCCGTTGTTGTCTCGCTTTCGCCCAGCTTCCCAAGGCGAGTTAAAAAGAGCTTTATGAGGATACTCATCGCCCACGACCTGCCTTTTCCGACCGCTGGCTGGCGGGATGACCCAACTAGCCCCGCTGACGCTCCCTGGGCCATCACGCCAAGCCTTCAGCAATTGCTCCAAATCCCCGGCCAGGCTCCCAGGGTCCCGTGGCGGCATGTGTTTGTTCGGTTGCCAGCCATTCTCCACAAACATGGACAGGGTGCTCATGCCCACCCGGTGACACTCGAAGCACTTGTTGCCCTCGATGTGTAACGTGCGCATATCCCATCTCTCGCCGCCAATGACGTAATACGGAGAATCCTGATCGAGAATCGGAACCACGTTCTCAGTCGTACCGGAGATCTTGGCGGCGTTGATGAACGGGTTTGTGATGAACGGATCCGCTTGGTGGCACTGCACGCATTGCGGGCGCGTCGGATCTGGAACCTTGAATGCCCGATTGAACTGTTCCGGGTTGTCGATCCACGGCATGACGCCCCGCATCCGCTGCGTGTCCCGGTCGAGCCGGACCCACGGATGGATTTGATCGCTGCTCTCGAAAAAAGCCGTCGCCCCGGTTTTCCGGTGGTAGCCAATCATCTGAACCGAGCCCAGAATCTTGGCGGGGTCGCGGGTTGAGTTCCGCCCGAAACTGACCCACACGACATCCGGCAGCGGAACACCGGCGGCGGTGCGCCCTTCATGACGCTGGAGCGTCGATCCCGACACCGTGTCCTTTCCCAGCAAGCTCGGATTGTCCAAGGCCTGACCCAGGTTGCCGTAAGAACGGACCCCGTTGACGTAGAGAGGAATCTCCACTGCCTCGCTCAGGTCGATTCGGGGCGGGACGCCCAGATGCGGCTCGACCATCTTCGCATACTCGGACGCCGTCTTCGGAAAATTCCAACCGCGAGGATCGAGCAGACCTCTCTCAACCAGCAACTTCTCAACAAACGCGCGCTTCTGCTCTTCGGTCCACTCGGCTTCTTGGCCCCGGTCGGATTTCGCTTGGGGCGGGACGATGCCAGCGGAAGCCCCCTTCACCGGCCCGACGGCTGCGCGCGTGCCGAGGTTGAATGTCAGCGCCAGGACCAAGGCCAGAACGCGGGTTGAAATGTTCGATATCATGCAGAAAGGAGTAGGATTCATGGGATGGTGCCGCCGGCGATGAACCAGCCCGCGGATATTCCTGTTGAGGTGCTTGGCTGCTCTCACCGTTTTTTGGAGGACTCGAGTGACGATGCTTCAAGGGATTTGTGCCCGATCGAATGGGCTTCCGAGCCAGGCTGGGTCGCGAGTCTTCGGATCATCGCCTCGAGTTTCGGCATTTCCTCTGCGGCCATCATCCGCCGCCAGTTGCCGTTCTCGTCCTGGTGCAACAGGATCGAAGCTTCGCGCACGAGGCCATCCACAGACTGGCACTGTTCAAACAAGGTCACTGCGTTCGGTCCTAGGTCGGTTTGCGACAATACCCGGTATGATTCGATCGGTTTTGATTGGCCAACGGTCCAATCAAGAATCATGTCTTCCACAGAACGCTGGCGTAGCTGCACAGGTTGCGGGAGATCCGCGAAAAGCGACGCCGCCTGACTCATGATCTGAGAGTCCCAGTGCATCGCAGTGGCAAAAGCTTTTGCATCGTGGTTCAGGATCGCCCAGTGAAGGGTTTGGATTGCGGAAAGCGGTGTCTCGAACCCCTGGTTGCTCCACGCATGGGCTGGCAGCATGGGAATTTCGGGGGATTTCCTCAAAAGCAGCGTGTTCGGACTTCCTTCCGCCGGCTCTGGTTTGGGGGATTGGTCGTCTTCGACTTCGTGTGGACCGATGTGTTTCTGGGAACCTCGCGCTAGCGCGGCACGCAGGTTCCTCACCTGCTCCCTCAGTGGACGAAGTTCTGCGTTTTCCAGACGCATGCGGACCAACTCGTCCGACTCGCCGGGAGTCGCATCGAGGGCTGGTCCGGACGCCTGTTCCAACAACTGCAAGCGCAGAGCATCATTCTGCTCAGTTAGACGTGCGTTTTGACGGTGCTGGATGAGTGCCGGGGCGACGATACCGGCGGCGATCAGCATGCCCGCCGCGATGGGCTTTGCATGACTCATGACAGCGGCGACCACGGTTGTAGGGCCTGTGGCCGTCGCCACCACTGCCATGGAGGAGGCGACGACGGAGGCGGCCAGGCCATCCGGTGCCAGGCCGACCGATTGACGGGCGAGCAGAACGGCCAAAGCGGATACCGAAGAGGTCATGCCGCGGCGAGCCACGCCGTTGCGAAGTTTGTCCAGAGCCCTTTCGACACGCATTCGTGCGGCGTTGTCGGTCACTCCAAGTTTTCTGCCCAACTCAGCGAATGAGCACTGACGGAAGTAACGCAAAAGGAGAGCTTCGCGGTCTGGTTCCTTCAATTCGAGCAGGAGTGCGTCGAGGTCCGGCTGCAAACGTTCCCATTCAATCTCGGGACCGTCGGTCTGCGATTGTTCCTGCATCATCAGTGCCTCCTGTTCCCGCGCATGGCGTCGCCTCGCTGAACGGATCGCCTTTCTCGCCGCATAGACCGTGCTGGTGTGGAGCCAACCCGTGAGGCTTGGACGTTTATCAAGAGTGGAGGCCTTGGAGGCCAGATCGATGAAGACGGATTGGCTGACGTCCTTGGCGGCGTGCACGTCGCCATCCAGCACCCTGAGAGCCGTGCGGTAGACGAAGTCAACATGCCGGCCCACCAGTTCGGCAAAGGCGTCTTCTGAACGCGCCTCGTTGAAGGCACGGACTAGATTGAGATCATCCATCATTCGCTTTCAGGAGTTAGCACCCGCGGAATCTGAAACCGCACAAAATTCCCGCCGATATCGTGGATTGGGTCTGCCCGTCCACTCATCACCTACGGGGTCAGTTCTTGATATTGTTAACTACCCGCGCAGCTTCCTCCGGCGATACAAGTGATGCTGGATGGACTTTGGGAATCGTTCACCTCCGAGCAGCAGCGCGACATCCTTGCCTATCTGATGCACCCATCGCAGGTCGCGTTGCCCAGTGGCCCATGAGTCTTTGAACCTCTCACAGAAGTGTCTCCTAGGGGGTGAGGACTCGGGTTGAAGGGTAACAGGAACGATTCGTCGTTTGACGGATTCAACCAATCTCCGTGTACTCGGCTTACCCCTCCCTGCATGAAGAAACTTACGTCGCTCGTTCTTTCCGGTGCGGTTTTATCGCTCGTCCTGACCGCCCGCGCCGACGCAACCCGTTCCGGCCGCGACAATGCGCTGGGCCAACTTCAGCAGATGAAGGTCTCTGATGGACTCGAGGTGAAACTTTTCGCTCTCGAACCCGCGGTAGTCAACCCGGCCAATCTCGACATCGATGCCGCGGGTCGCATCTGGGTCACCGAGGGGGCCAATTACCGGTTGTTCCAAAAATGGGGCAAGCTCCGCCCGGATGGCGACCGCATCCAAGTGCTGGAAGACACCAACGGGGACGGCGAGGCCGACAAGGCCACGACATTCTACCAGGGCAACGAGATCAATACCGCGCTGGGGATTTGCGTCCTTGGAGACAAGGTCATCGTCAGTTGCTCACCCAACGTCCTCCTGTTCGAGGACAAGAACGGCGACCTCAAGGCCGATGGTCCGCCTAAGATCATCTTCACCGGCATCAAGGGCGTGGATCACGATCACGGCGTCCATGCATTCATCTTTGGCCCCGACGGAAAGCTCTACTTCAACATGGGCAATGACGGCAGGGAGTTGCACACGGCCGATGGCCGGTTGGTCGTCGATGCCGAGGGCAACGAAGTCATCACCCGAGGCAAACCCTATCGGCAAGGCCTCGCATTCCGACTGAACGAGGACTTCACGGGGGTCGAGGTCTTGGGACACAACTTCCGCAACAACTATGAATTGACGGTGGATTCCTTCGGCACCGTTTGGCAGTCCGACAACGACGATGACGGCAACCAGGGCGTCCGCATCAACTACGTGATGGAGCACGGCAATTTCGGCTACAGCGACGAACTGACCGGCGCGGGCTGGGGTCAGAAGCGCACGGGATGGGAGGGCGAGGTTCCCAAGCGTCACTGGCATCTCAACGATCCTGGAGTCGTGCCCAACCTACTGCAAACCGGCGCAGGTTCGCCCACCGGCATCACAATCTACGAAGGCAAGTTGCTGCCGGAAGTCTTCCAGAATCAACTCATCCACTGCGACGCCGGGCCGCGCGTGGTGCGGGCCTATCCGGTCACGAAGTCGGGCGCGGGCTACGATGCGACGATCAAAGACATCCTCACGAGCGAGGATTCGTGGTTCCGTCCCAGCGACGTCGGCGTGGCACCGGACGGATCCATCTTCGTGGCCGACTGGAATGACTCGGGCGTCGGCGGTCACTACATGGCGGACCATAAACTAGAGACGATGACGGGTCGCATCTATCGTGTGGCTCCTCCCGGCCACAAGGTCCGTGGGTCGACGCCGGACTTTAAGTCCGCCAAGGGGGCCGTCGCCGCGCTAAAATCGCCCAACCAAGCCACCCGCTATCTGGCCTGGCATGCGCTCCACGGCATGGGCACCAAGGCTGAGGGCGAGTTGAAGAAGCTCTGGGCAAACAACGCTCCCCGGATGCGCGCCCGTGCGTTGCAGTTGCTCGCTCGCATCGACACCAAGAAGGCCGTCGAGTGGACCACCAAGGGGTTGAAGGACCCCGAAAGCGACCTCCGCATTACCGCTCTCCGCATCGCTGGCGAACGCGGGTTGGACGTGATTACCATCGTAAAGACCCTGGTCAATGATCCCAGCGTCCAGGTTCGCCGCGAAGCCGTCCTAGCACTCCGCCATAGCAAGGCAGCGGAGGCGCCCGCCTTGTGGGCCAAACTTGCGCAGCAGTATGATGGGAAGGATCGGTGGTATCTCGAAGCCCTCGGCATCGCCGCCGACAAGCAATGGGACGCCTACCTGACGGCGTGGCAGCAACTCGCTCACGATGTGTCCAAATCACCGATCGGACGCGAGCTCGTCTGGCGTTCCCGCGCCAAGGCGACGCCGGATTTGCTCGTCCAACTCATCAGCGACTCGGGGACCAACGAGGCGGAGCGGAATCGCTACTTGCGCTCCCTCGACTTCCAAAGCGGTCCTGAGAAAGACGCCGCACTGCTCCAACTGCTGACCATTCCTGCCAAGTGAGAGGGGTGGGCGTGCGCCGATCTTGGTGGATGCCAACGACGGCTAGTATCAGAACGGCGGTCCTTCGATCCACCGTTCTGGCATTGACCGTTTCCTGGTTCACCCTCTCGCCTGGCATCTCAGCGGACGACTCGCGCACCCAAGTAATGCTCGAGGCATTGAGCCGTCTTAAAGGGCGGGATCTGGAAGCAAACCCAGCGCTCAAGAATGCTGTGTTGAACGTGCTTAAGCAGGTGGACGGCAAGCCGGCTGCCGTGGAGATCATTCGCGACTTCCAACTCAAGGATCAGGCTCAAGCTCTCCTCGACTTCGCATTAAAGAATCCCACAGACCCCGCCGCGGCCGAGGCGTTGAAAACGATCCTCGCCTTTGATCGCAGCGACCTCATCAAGCCCTCACTCGCCGCCAACCTCTCCGCGGGCAGCTTGATCGATTTGCTCGGGGTCACCGCCGAGAACAAAATCTCTCCTCTTTTAATTCCACTCGTCGTGGACACGAAGCGCGATGTCGCTTTGCGTCGTCGGGCGGTCAAATCCCTCGCTCGCGTTCAAGAGGGCGTGATTGGCCTGATTGCCTTGGCCAAGGACGACCGTTTGCCCCCCGACGTGAGAGGGATCGCCACGACCGAACTGAACGCCGTGCGTTGGCCCCAGCTGAAGGCCGAGGCGGCACGGGTGCTTCCACCGCCGGTGGTCCAAGGCGACCGAGCACTCCCACCCATCGCCGAATTACTCCAATGGACGGGAGACGCCTCGAAAGGCGCTGTTATTTTCCGACGGCCCTCGGTCAATTGCATCGGCTGCCATCAGGTCGGAACCGAGGGATCCGATTTTGGGCCGGCCCTCACCGAGATCGGAACCAAACTGGGCAAGGACGCCTTGTTTGATTCCATTCTCGATCCCAGCGCAGGCATTGGATTCGGCTACGAAGCCTGGCAGTTCGAATTGAAAAACGGGGACGAAGCCTTCGGCCTCATTGGCAGCGAGACCGAAGATCAGGTCGTATTGAAGGTTCCGGGTGGGACACCTCAGAGACTCAAGAAATCGGAGATTCGTCAGCGTACCCAGCAGAAACTCTCCATCATGCCGGCCAACTTGCAGGCTGCATTGAGCGCTCAGGAATTCGTGGACCTGATAGCGTATTTGGCGTCCCTGAAGAAACCGTGAGTCAGCAACACTGCGGCCCGCGCAGTGCTGCCCTCTGATCTCGGTCTCGCCTCGAGGTCCTGAACTATTTCTTCAGCCGTTGCTCGAAGTAGGTGATTAACGCCTTCTCCGCCTTCTCGGCGTCCGCCCCCTTAAACCCGTGCCCTGCCCCCTCGACCGTGAGCAGTTCTACGGGCACGCCGCAGGCCGTAAGCCGGTCGCGCATCCAGACTCCCTGTTCGTAGGCCACGTATTTGTCCTCGGTGCCATGAATGATGAGCGAAGGTGCTGCGTTAGGAGTCACCCAATTCAGCGGGCTGGATTGGATGTGCTTGGCGCGCGCAGTCGTCACGTCACCGCCCAACCACAGCGGCAGCACGACGTGCGCATCCACGCTCTTGCCGTAGGACTGGGTGAAGTCGCTCGGGCCATAGACATTGACCACGCAAGTGACAGCACTCGAGAAGCCGGGATTGTCCATTCCTTCAAACTCCTTCACACCCGCCGTCACACCGAGGAACTGAGCGAGATGTCCCCCTGCCGAGCTGCCGGTGACGCCGACGAGGTCGGGATTCAATCCATACTTCGTGGCATTCGCACGAATCCAACGCACCGCCGCCTTGGTGTCGTGGATGGCGGCCGGAAATAGGTGCGTCGGTGCGAGTCGGTAGCTGATGGTGACGGCCGCAAAACCCCGTTGAGCAAGGGTAAGGCACAGCGAGTTGTAGCCCTCGCGGTTGCCCGCCCGAAAACCGCCGCCGTGGATGCACAGTACGACCGGGAGCGGTCCACTCGCGTGCTTCGGGCGAGCGAGGTTGAGCTGCATCCGAGCGCCGCCCGCGTCTGCATACAGGATGTCCCGTTCGAAGGTGACCGTGTCCGGGATCACAGGTTCAACAGCCCGTGCCGCAACGAGGGCCAGACAGTAGATAAGGATGGCGAGCACGGATGGAAAACGAGGCATCATGAGGGTATGGGTGTGGACCGTGTTGACAGGCTGGAGGAGTAAACCTTTTAGCCAGAACGATTCAGTTGGGAGGAAAATGATAACGGAGCGGATTCTTTCGCTCGGTGAGGCGAGGGCTCATGGCTCGTGAAAGTCATTTTTTCATCAAACCTCAGGCAGTCGTCGCTCGTACCGGGGGAACGACGACGAACAACACTCTTGGCACCCACCGTTCAAAACCTCATCACTGCAAGACTCACCTCGACCCAGAAGCGGTTCTCCGTGGATCCTCTGAAGTCGTCACCCAAAACTTAGGAATACCTTGAGCGTTCACCAGCGATGTCCGCCTTCGGATGTAGTTCAATGACTTTCCACGGCCACACGGAGCAACGTCCATTTGGGGGATGTCGCAACACGGGGGGTGCGCTTAGCCGGTTCGCGATTTTGGCTGGCTGCTGGCTGGGTTTGATTTGCACGAAGTCTTGGGGAGCAGAGGTCACCGCAGCCCATCCCTCCGCCGAACACATCGAGTTCTTTGAGAACAAGATTCGACCAGTGCTAACCCAGCACTGCTATTCCTGCCACTCGGCCGAAGCGACCAAACTCAAGGGCGGTCTGCGGCTCGACAGCCGGGCCAGCCTGCTCAAGGGCGGCGACACCGGGCCAGCCATCGTGCCGTGCCAACCCGATGCCAGTTTGCTCATCCAAGCGGTGCGCTATAAGGATGAGGATACCGCCATGCCGCCGAAAAAGCCTTTGCCGGAGGCGCTGGTTGCCGACCTTGAAACTTGGGTGCGCATGGGCAGTCCGTGGCCGGAGACGGAGAAAACAGGATCACCGGCCCGGGTCGAGACCCAGGGATTCGACTGGGCGAAATTTCGCTCAGAACACTGGGCGTTTCGAAACGTTGTGACGTCGGAACCGCCGACGGTGAAGAACACGTCCTGGCTGAGGCATCCGATCGACCAATTTGTCCTCGCCCGGCTTCAGTCCGCCGGACTGACGCCCGCACCCCCCGCGGAAAAACGCGTTCTCATTCGCCGGGCTTACCTCGATCTCACCGGCCTGCCGCCCACTCCCGAAGCGGTTGCGACATTTCTTGCCGACCCGTCGCCGGACTCCTTCGCCAAGGTCGTCGACGCGCTCCTTGCCTCGCCGCAATACGGCGAACACTGGGGACGGCACTGGCTGGATGTCGCGCGCTACAGCGACGGACTAGGAGGATTTCTCGACTCCGAAGAGTTGCCCGAAGCGTGGCGTTACCGGGACTGGGTTGTTGGCGCCTTAAATCGCGACCTGCCCTATGACCAGTTCGTGCGGGCTCAAATCGCTGGCGATCTCCTTTCGAACGACCGGGATTTGGCAATTGCCACCGGCTTTTTCGCCGTGGGCCCCACCTACATCTCGGACGGCGGCGATCCCGAGGCCACGGCGCAGGCCCGGGCGGAGACGCTGGCCGATCGGGTGGACACCTTCTCGCGAACGTTCCTCGGGCTCACCGTAGCTTGCGCCCGCTGTCATGATCACAAATTCGATCCGATCACCGCGCGAGACTACTACGCGCTGGCAGGGATTTTTGACAACTCCAAGGTCGAACTGACTTCGATCGCTCCGCGTGAGGTGGTGAGCGCCTTCGATGCCGCGCAGAAAGCCATCAAGGATCATGAAAAACTCATCAAAGCCGCCGGAACCAACACCGCAGCGAAGTCCCAGGAAGCACCGCTGAAGGCAGAATTGGAACGCCTCAAGAAAACGGCGCCGCCCGCTTATGCCAAGGCACACCTGCTCATAGACCACGGGAACAAGGACATGCCCGTCGCCATTCGGGGCGACTTGCGCAAGCCGGGCGAACCAGCTCCCCGCCGTTTCTTGCAAATCATCGCCGGTGAAAACCCTCCGCTCTTCAAAGACGGGAGCGGCCGCCGTCAACTAGCAGACGCGGTCACCGATCCTGCCAATGCGTTGACGGTGCGCGTCATCGTCAACCGCGTTTGGCAACACCACTTCGGACAAGCGCTGGTCCGCACGCCGAGCAATTTTGGCATGCTCGGCGAAAAGCCTACCCATCCCGAACTGCTCGACTGGCTTGCGTCGAGGTTCATGGAAAACGGTTGGTCCTTAAAGAAGCTCCATCGCCTGATCCTGCTTTCGTCCACTTGGCAAATGAGCAGCCATTACCGCGCAGAGGCGTTTGCCAAAGATGGCGAGAACCGCCTGCTCTGGCGGATGAACCCACGCAAACTCGAGGTGGAATCTTGGCGCGATAGTATGCTCGCGGTCACCGGCGAACTCGATCGCGCGCTCGGCGGGCCGCCTTCGGACAAGATTCTCGAATCCAGCCGCCGCACGCTCTACGGCAAGGTCAGCCGCAACGGCGACCGGTTTCTCTCCGATGAATTTCTGCGTCTCTTCGACTTTCCCGCTCCCCGCTCAACGAGCGAGCAACGCACGGCCAGCACGGTGCCTCGACAGCATCTCTTCATGATGAACAGCGCCTTCATGGCTGCCCGCGCCCAAGCGCTGTCCGCCCGGCTCCAACGTGAATCCAGCGACGATCAAACCCGCATCACCCGCGCCTACCAGTTGCTTTACGCGCGCCCTCCGGCAACCGATGAAACCGCCCTCGGCCTGGCGTTCCTCGCCGAGACCGCCCCTGGAACGGCTCGTTCCCGCTGGGATTCCTACGCACAAGCCTTGCTCTCAGCTCATGAGTTCATTCAAAACCAATAAGCTCTATGCAATTTGAGCAACACGAAGCCGCCTTCCGCCGGGCCGTCCGGTTCCATTCGCGCCGCGATTTTCTTAGCCGTCTCGGAGCGGGGATAGGGACGATTGGTTTGGCGGGAATGCTCAGCCCAACCCGCGCGCTCGGCGGCCCGATGAGTGAGTCCCCGTTGCTACCCAAGCGCCCGCATTTCCGGCCTCGCGCCAAACATGTCATCCAACTCTTCATGCCCGGCGGGCCGTCGCAGGTGGACACTTTCGACTACAAACCAGAGCTAGCAAAGCATGCGGGCAAGCGCCCGGATTCGGTCAACCGCAAGACGCTCCGCGACACCAAAAACGGGCTGATGCCCTCGCCCTTTTCCTTCCGGCAATACGGCCAAACCGGCAAGTGGGTTAGCGATATTTTCCCGCACGTCGGCGGCTGTGTCGACGACATCAGCTTCATTCACTCGATGCACACGGACATCCCAGAGCACGCCGGTGCAATGATGATGATGAACGTGGGCGCATTGCAGCCCAACCGTCCGAGCATGGGGGCGTGGCTCGTCTATGGACTGGGCACCGAAAATCAGAACCTTCCAGGATTTGTCGCCATGTCCCCACGTGCGCAACCGCGGGGCACCCTCGCCAACTGGGGTAACGCTTTTCTTCCCGGTGCCTACGCCGGCAGCTACGTGAACCTGGCCGAGATGAAACCCGACGCCGTAATGCGCGATCTGAAGAACACGCACCTCTCTGCGCCCGAACAGCAACAGCAGATCCATCTCCTCGAGCAACTCAATCGAAAGCACCTCGCACGCCTAGAAAAAGATCAGGACCTAGAAGCCAGCATTGCCGCGATGGAGATGGCTTTTCGGATGCAGTTCTCAGTGCCCGAAGTGTTCGACATCAGCAAGGAATCGCAGGCCACCCGCGATCTCTACGGCGACAGTGAATTTGCCAAGGGCTGCCTGCTCTCCCGTCGCCTCATCGAACAAGGCGTGCGCGTGGTGCAACTCTCCCTGTCCATCGACGGGTACGACATCGCCTGGGACACCGGCCATGAAAACATCGTCGATGGCCACGCCCGACTGGCAAAAGCCTGCGACCAAGGCATCGCTGCGCTCATCCACGATCTCAAGGCCAGAGGGCTCTTTGACGACACGCTCATCGTCTGGGGTGGCGAGTTCGGCCGCGCCCCCACCTCTGAAGGCGCCAAAGGCCGCGACCACGATCACTATGGCTACACCAACTGGCTCGCCGGTGGCGGAGTCAAACGCGGCTTCAGCTACGGAGCGACGGACGAATTCGGTTGCTCTGCGGTGGAAGACCGCGTCCATGTCCACGACTTCCACGCCACGATTTTGCAGCTGATGGGACTCGACCACGAGAAGCTCACTTATCGCTACTCAGGCCGCGATTATCGGCTGACAGATGTTTCCGGGAAAGTCGTGGAGGGAGTCCTCGCCTGACCAGTATCGCCCGTCGGCTGAGTGTCGAAGTCACCGCACACCGCCGGACCTCTTATTTCGAGAGACACTCTGTCGCTACAAGGTGGGAACTCTTTGGTTTTTTAGAGCAAATCCCGGCCCAATTGGCTCCCTTCACGCGCGGGATAAATCTTCGGCACTCCACCCTGGGCTTCACGGTTTCCGAGGCAGGCGGATGGACAGAATACGGTGATTCTCGCTGTCACCGATGAGCAGGCTTCCATCGGTTTCGGCCAAGATGCCGTGGGGACGAGCCAACTGGGTCGGCCCACGAGAACCGGCCAGACCGTCGCCCAGGGTTCCTGTTCCAACCACCGTTTCAAGTGTCCGGCGCCGGACATCGTATTTGCGGATAGCATGGTTTTCGGTGTCCGCCAAATACACGTCACCGTCCGGTCCTACGGAAATTCCCTTGGGCCCTTTGAGTGTGGCCGCGCGCGCAGGGCCGCCGTCTCCAGAAAATCCGGGGCGCCCCGTACCCGCCTCAAGATGAATGATCCCGGCGCGGAGATCGAACCGCAGCAGTTGATGCCCTTCGCGGCTAATGAGGAACAAATTGCCAGAGGTATCAAAATCGAGCGAACGCGGTCCGTTCAGGGGAGTTCCACGAATTGGAGAACCGTCCGGAGTGGGGCCCGCCTTGCCGGTTCCAGCAAAGGTGGTGATGACTCGTGTCTTCGGATCAATTCGGCGCAAGACGTGATTGCCGATCTCGGCAATGTAGAGGTCGCCCGCCGGACTGAATTGCAAGCTAATGGGTTGGTTCAACCGAGCCTGATCGGCCGGTCCATCGTCTCCTGAGTACCCCTTTTGTCCGTTGCCAGCAAACGTCGTGAGTAGGCCGCTTTTAGCATCATAACGACGAATCGCGTGGTTGCCGGTGTCGCTGATGAAGAGGTTTCCCGCGGCATCAAAGCGCAGTTCATGCGGTTTGTTCAGCGAGGCATTCCTGGCCGGACCATTGTCGCCGGAATAGCCCGCGGTGCCGTTGCCAATCACCGTAGTAATGATTCCGTCAGGTGCGATCCGCCGGACAACATGGGCTTCGTAGTCGGCGAACCAGAGGCTTCGGTCCGATCCGCGCACCACGCCGAAGGGACTGTTCAAGCGAGCCATCAAGGCAGGTCCGCGATCCCCATCCGAACCAACGGAACCGGAGCCAGCAATCCGAAGCGCGGTCTCAGCCCATCCCGTTTCTATGGAGAAAATGAGGGCGATGAGCGGAATGAATGGAAGCTTCATAGGATGGATCCAGAAGTGAGACAAGGGACCGCCGAGGGAACGTTCTCACAGCGTTATTGTTGCGGGTTCAATTGTCGATGACCTCCCCTCATCACCGAGCAATTGCCTAAAATTCCTCAGCAAGATGATCGTCTCACAGACTCCGAAAAATCTCGGCCACCCGGCGCGGTGTTTGAAAGCCAGATATCGAGCACTCCGCATGGATTGAATCCTGCCCAAGCAACCCCCTGACGCGGAGATTCGAAGTGGATCTGGACGCTTGTCCCTGGATGAGCGCACGGACAATGTTCGTGCACTGTGACCCGACCCCATCCCAATGGTCGAAGATGGTCTTCCGCATACCTCGTGCGGCAGGTCACATTCTGGGCTCTGCTGTTGTCTGCCCTCGCGGCAACGGCGCTGGCCGCCTCCCTTCCAGCCCCCGTGAAAGCGGCCGTCGGTCGCTACTGCCTCGACTGTCATGATGGAGACGTCACGAAGGGCAACCTGGATCTCGGCAAGATCTTGTCAGACGACTTACAAACGCATTCCGTCGAATGGGAGCGCGTCGTCCGCAAACTCGCGGCCCGGCAAATGCCCCCCACCGGCAAGGATCGTCCTGCGGAGAAGGAGTTCGAACACCTCGTGGCGACGCTCGGTTCGTCGCTCGACCAGTTAGCGGCAAAAAAAACGAATCCCGGCCGCACCGACTCCTTCCACCGACTCAATCGCACCGAGTATCGGAACGCCATCCGGGATCTCCTCGACCTCGAGATCGACGCGGCGACACTGCTCCCCAAAGACGATGCGAGCCACGGTTTCGACAACCTGACGGGCGGCGACCTGTCGCCCACCTTGCTCAACCGCTACATCTCCGCCGCCGAGAAAATTAGCCGCCTCGCCGTGGGTTCGCCGATCTCGAGGCCGAATGGCGACACTTATCGCCTAAAGCCAGACCTCACGCAGGAAGAGCACGTCGCAAACCTTCCACTCGGCACGCGCGGTGGAACGCTCATCCGACACACGTTCCCCCGAGACGGCGAGTATGAGATCCAAATTCGCCTGACGCGCGACCGCAACGAGATGGTCGAAGGCCTGCACGAAACCCACGAACTCGAAGTCCTGCTCGATCGTGACACCGCCGCTCGATTTCAGGTGAGCCCCCCGAAGGGAAACCGGGACTATGAAACGGTGGATGCCCATCTGAGGGCGCGTGTCCCGGTGAAGGCGGGACTCCACGAGGTTGGCGTGACGTTCATAAAGAATTCGTCCTCGTTGGTAGAAACCCAGCGCGATCCCTACCAGGCCCGCTACAACATGCACCGGCATCCCAGACTCTCGCCTGCGATCTATCAAGTGTCGGTCACCGGTCCCTACGCGTCGCAGGAGGCCGGCGAAACGGCCAGTCGTCGGAAACTCTTCGTGTGTTATCCGAAGAACCCCAGCGAAGAAACTGCCTGTGCCGAGCGCATTGTGTCGGCCTTCGTGCGCAGAGCCTACCGGCGGCCCGTGGTGGCCGCTGATTGGGCCAAGCCGCTGAAGTTTTACCACGAGGCCAAAGAAGCTGGCGGCTTTGAGGCGGGAATTGGATCGGCCCTCAGCGCGGTCCTCGTCAGTCCTGAATTTCTTTTCCGCATCGAGCGCGATCCCGCCGACGTGGCACCGGAAACGACCTACCCAATTAGCGATGTAGAACTGGCCTCGCGGTTGTCGTTCTTCCTCTGGAGTAGCATTCCGGATGAAGAGCTTCTGGGCATCGCCCAACGGGGTGGACTGCATCGGCCGAAAGTTCTGGAGAACCAGGTGCGCCGGATGCTCGCCAATCCGCGCTCCATTAGTTTGGTTGAGAACTTCGCTGCGCAATGGCTCCACCTGCGGAACTTGGAGTCCTTCACGCCAGATCTTCGCCTCTTCCCCGATTTCGACGACAACCTGCGCGAAGCCTTTCGACGTGAAACGGAACTGCACTTCGAAGCGCTCCTTCGGGAAGACCGCACGGTCTTGGACCTCATTAAGACCGACCACACATTCCTCAACGAGCGACTCGCCAAGCACTACGGCATTCCCAACGTCTACGGCAGCCGCTTCCGCCGCGTGGCCCTCGATTCCGAAAGCCGGCGCGGCGGACTGCTCCGGCAGGGCAGCATCCTCACCGTCACCTCCTACGCCACGCGCACGTCGCCGGTGATCCGAGGCCATTGGCTCTTGGGTAACCTACTCGGAACTCCCCCGCCCCCGCCGCCGGCCAACATTCCTAATCTAAAGGAGAACACCGTCTCCGAAACCTTGCCGATGCGTGCCCGGTTGTCCGCACACCGCGCGAACGCTGCCTGCGCGAGCTGCCATGACCTAATGGACCCAGTGGGTTTTGCTCTCGAAAACTTCGACGCGATTGGCCGCTGGCGCCTGACGGAGAATGGTCTGCCCATCGATGCTAGCGGCGGGCTTCCTGACGGCAGCCGGTTCACCGGCGTCACCGGCTTGGAGGACGCACTGCTCAAACATCCCGAGCTCTTCGTCGGAACGCTGACCGAGAAACTGCTCACCTTCGCGCTGGGCCGCGGAATGAGTGAGAACGATGCGCCGGCTGTCCGTCGGATCGTCCGAGATGCCCAGCGGGACGGAAACCACTTCTCATCGATCGTACTCGGAATCGTCAAGAGCAGCCCATTCACCCTGAGGAAAACACAATGAGTTTCATCACGAAGAAGTTCATGCCGCGTCGGACGTTCCTGCGTGGAATGGGAGCCACCATGGCCTTGCCGCTGCTCGAGTCGATGGTACCCGCTGCGACACCGCTGGCGCAGACGGCCGCACATCCCGTGCGCCGGCTCGGATTTGTCTTCATGCCAATGGGCTGTGACAACTCCCGCTGGACTCCCCCCGGTGACACGCTCGACACGCTCTCGCCGATCTTGGGTTCGCTCGCACCGGTGCGCGACAAGGTCTCCATCATCTCCAACCTGGAATTACAGAACGCCTACCCCGGCAGCCACGCCACGTCCAACTCGGCCTTCCTGAGTGCTGCCAAAGCCAAGCTAACGGAGAGCACCGACTACTACCTGGGAACGACGGTCGATCAAATCGCCGCCCAACGCATCGGGCAAGGAACCCAGTTGCCGTCCCTCGAGTTGGCCATGGACCACCTCCAAGTGGTCGGTCAGTGCGACAACGGTTACTCCTGCGCTTATCAGAACAATCTCTCCTGGTCGTCTCCCACGACCCCGTTGCCGGCTGAAGCGCACCCGCGCATCGTCTTCGAGAGTCTCTTTGGCGACGGAGGCAACCTCGCTGAACGCCGTGCTGCGCTCAAGAAACGGGCCAGCCTGCTCGACTCCTTCACCGAAGATCTCAGCCGATTAAAACGCGATCTGGGTCCCGGCGACCGTGCGAAACTTTCCCAATACCTCGAGACGGTTCGCGAAGTGGAACGTCGCATTCAGAAGGCGGAGGCCGACACCCAAGACCACCAGCTTCCGGATCTAGACCGCCCCGTCGGCGTTCCCGCCGCGTATGCCGATCATGCCCGGCTCATGTTCGATTTGCAGGTGCTCGCCTTGCAGGGGGACGTGACGCGCGTCATCACCTTTCAGTTGGCGCGCGAAACGAGCAACCGAACCTATTCTGAGATCGGAGTGTCCGATCCGCATCATCCGCTTTCTCACCACGGAAATGATCCGGCAAAAATCGAGCGCATGTCGAAGATCAACGCCTTCCATGTGTCGCTCTTCGCCGAGTTCCTCCAAAAACTAAAGGCCACCCCGGAGGGAAATGGCACGCTGCTCGACCATTCGCTCTATCTCTACGGCAGCGGCATCGGAAACCCGAATATCCATGACCACACAAACCTCCCGATCATCGTGGCCGGTGGGGCAGCCGGTGGCATGAAAGGCGGGCGTCACCTGAAGTACGCGAAGCCGACCCCGCTCGCCAATCTCCACCTAACCCTGCTCCACAAGGTCGGCGTCCCTATCGACTCCTTCGCCGACAGCAACGGCACGGTGGAGGGGTTGTTCACACCGTTGGGCATTTGACGATGCGCCTGTTGCCTCCCACCAACTGGCCACCTCCGCACATGCGCCCGCGCTCGATCTCCGAGTCGAGCCTACGGCGATGTTTTGCCGCTGCTGCGTTGGCCCTAACGCTCGTCGGTTCGGCCGTCGACTCCCTGGCTAGTGAGGCTCCGATCGCTGATGCCGCCGAAAAATCCAACCTCGCTGCCATTCGCACGCTTCTCAAACAGCATGCCGATGTGAATGCGCCGCAGGCGGACGGCATGAGCGCACTGCACTGGGCCGCTCACCGAGACGATCTCGCGACCGCCCGATTGCTCGCTGCCGCCCGTGTGGGGGTCACCAACCGTTTCGGGATCACCCCCCTTTCATTGGCCTGCCAAAACGGCAACACCGCGATGGTGGAGCTTCTGCTCGAACGCGGTGCCGATCCCAACACGGTGATTCGCGGTGGAGAAACCGTCCTGATGACGGCCGCCCGTACCGGTAAGTCGGGACCCGTGAAGGCCCTGCTCGTCCGCGGTGCCAAGGTGGATGCCAAAGAACGCCGCGGACAAACCGCGTTGATGTGGGCGGCGGCGGAGGGTCATGCGGAGGTGGTCCAGTTGCTCCTCCAATCGCTCGCCGATGTTCGCACCCCACTGGCCGATTCCGGATTCACGCCGCTGTTCTTTGCTGCTCGGGCCGGTCGGAGAGAGGTAGTGCGCGTGCTTCTGAAAGCCGGAGTCGATGTGAACGAAGCGATGCTTCCGCTGAAGCCTTCGGGCAAAGGACCGGTCCGTGGGACGAGCGCACTGGGTCTCGCCATCGAGAACGGCCACTACGAACTCGCGCTCGATCTCTTGGACGCCGGTGCCGATCCCAATGACCAGCGATCCGGCTTCGCCCCGTTGCACCGCATGTCTTGGGTCCGCAGACCGCCCAAGGGTGAAGACAACGGAGCCCCGCCCCCGGCCGAACTCGGAAGACTCAACAGCTTGCTCTTCGTCCGGGAGTTGGTGAAACGCGGAGCCGACGTGAACCGGTGCTTAACCCACGGCAAAAGCAGTCCGGGCCAATTCAGCCGGAAGGGCGCGACCCCGTTCCTTCTCGCGTCCGCAACCTCCGATATCCCGCTCATGAGGCTGTTGCTGGAACTCGGTGCCAATCCCGCCATTTCCAACGACGAGCTTACCACGCCACTCCTCGTCGCCTGCGGAATCCATGTCGGATCGGACGCCGCCAACGAGGTTGCAGGAGAGGAATCCGATGTCCTAGAAGCCGCCCAGTTGCTCCTAAAATTGGGGGCCGATGTAAACGCAGTCGATGCCAACGGGGACACCGCGATGCACGCCGCCGCGCTCAAGAACCTGCCAAAGGTGGTGCAGTTCCTCGCCGACCACGGCGCGAAGGTCGAGATTTGGAACCGGAAGAACCGGCATGGTTGGACGCCGCTCTCCATCGCCGAAGGATATCGGCCCGGCAACTTCAAGCCCTCCGCCGAGACGAGTGTCGCCGTGCGGAAAGTCATGCTGGCGGCCGGTGTCCATCCGCCCTCCGAGGGATCCTTGGCGGCTCCCGATCCGAAGCCTGGCTACTGACCCAACTCGACGTGGGTGACACCACCACCGACCTGTGCGCTATGTACGCACAGCCCATGGAGATCCCGAATAACAAAGGACTCGCAAACCGATAGGACCGGAAGTCCGCAGAACCTCGTCTGCTCCCAGAACCAGCGTCAATTCGCCAATACCAGGTGCAGAGCCCTCCGCGGTGCGCGGGCACCTCGCCCGTCTTATTTCCGGCCGGGCCTCTCACGAGTCCGGAAAATCACGCCAGTTTCTTTCCCTTCCAACTGGGCTCGGACGTGTTGATGCCGGCGGACGATAAACCGCTTCAACGAATAGGCAGCGCGGTGGGATTTTAGATCGCCCTCGCGCGAGGCATTGTCGGCCGACCCATTGTCCCGAATGGATTCCTCGAACTTGGCGAGGCGCAGGTGGGAATCGTTAACCAGGGATGCACGCACCACCGGGGCTAGGACATCGATTCGCGCTTGGAGTCGCTCCGGGATGAAGTGTTCGTGGAAAATTTCAGCGAGGCGCTGCATGTAGAGACCTTTGAATTGCGGGAGAGCGAAGAGCCTCTCCAACAATCGATGATCCGCGACCCAAGGGTGCTCGATGGAAGCCTTCTCCTTTTCATCGAGCGAACCAATGAAGGGGAATTGGCCCCAAGCGATATCCAAATCCCAGGGAATCAATCCAAAGCGGTTGGAACGGGGATCGAGGTACATGTAGAAGTTTTGGCCGTTGTTGAGGAACCCGTCGTAACTCGAAATCAAGCTGTTGACCGCGACAAAACGCGCAACTTCGTCGAAATCAAAATACTGGGATGCGCGTCGGGAAAAATCGTCGTCGGAGGCCTCGGTCAGGAGCTTGGCCGTTTCAATGACTCGCCGTTTCTGGGACGCATTCAGGGTCAGCTTTGGATCATAGGTGTCCTTGTACAGCGCCCAATCTTCGCCGAGGTATTTGAACAAATCGTACGTCACGGGCTTAAACAACCCCATCGTGTCCGTGCCAAACCGATCCTGGGTGAACACGCCATCGACATTTTCAACCATCACATAGAGCCCCAGAGGCCGGGCGTCCCAAAGTTTCTCCACGCTGAGGGTCACATGACCAAAAGTGGTTCGAGGAGCGGGAACTCCGGCCGCCCGAAATAGCTCATAGGCCAGCGTGTCGCTGAGGCAGGAACCATCGACGCTGAGATTACCAAAGTTGAGGGTGGAAATACCCGCAAGAGTGCGACCCTTGTCCCCCTTCGATAAATTCACCTTGAGCGGCTTCTTCACGCCCCGAATGGCACCCAGGAAGGTTCCATTACCCTTAAATCGCACGGCAGCCTTGGTGAATTCACGCCCACCGAACTCCACCCGTCCCGTCGTCCACTTCAAGTCCAGACCGATCGCCCCCAACAATCCATTCCGCGCCGCATTCGTGTTGCTCAACAGGAACTTGCCGTCCAGAGGATTAAAGTTGGGTTTGGCCCGAACCCGTCGCGGTTGCATGGCAACCCACTCGGCGGAGGTCAGCTCGATCCGGGCGTCCCAGACATTCGTCGGTTGGTAAAACTCGGACGCGAACCGGATCGAATTCACATCGCGCCGCAATGGAGGATGCGCCCGTGCCGCGGCACTCGGATCCGGCCAAGGACGTTCCATGGGAGCTCTTCCACCCGTTACGGACAATCCACACCCCACCCCGGCCAGGACCATGACGACGGCAAACACGCCCGCGACGCACCTAAGACACCCCTTCAGCCATCGCTCCCGCATCGGAAGCGTCGCCTCGGAGATGGGCGATACCTCATTCACATCCATCGAAGTCACTCAGCGACTCTGAGTTGTCACGGGTTCAGAGTACACGTGTTACACAGACTCCCAATGGATGGCTCGCGCAGGGTCGCTGACCAAACCGGGATGGCTCGCCTTACCCTTGGTAACCCAAACAGCCCCCCCGGGGCGCCCTTGGGCTCAGGCATTGGCTCAGACAAAGAGTTGATTCGCGCAACCCACCGGCGAATTGTCGGCACGTCAACGCCACCGAAGTCTGCGATCGGGTCGTCCGGCCTCACCACCGCTGAACGCGGGACGTTCCCCCTACAGAGGGCGAGCAGGCGGTTTTGGAAGACCTTGCGCACCGAGTTGCACACACCTGCTTTGCACCGACAGAGAGGTGCGGCCTCGGGATCTGACACGCGCAAAACACACGACGAGGAATGACCGAAGAACGCCAGATCACCTACAAATCAGAAGTGCTCCGAAAGGGCATTCACCTCCTGTCGCTGACCATCCCAGTGGTGTATGCACTGATCTCCAAAGCGACCGCCTTGTGGATCCTCATTCCGTTGGCCTGCCTGTTCGTGGTCATCGATATTTTGGGTCACAAGAAGGGTTGGATTCGAAACACCCTGCTTCGGTATTTCGAAACGGTGATGCGAAATCACGAACTGAAGATCGATAAGGTCCGGCTCAACGGCGCATCCCACGTCCTCATTGCCGCCTGCGCCTGCGTCCTGTTCTTCCCGAAGATCATCGCCATCACGGCCTTTTCTATTCTCATTATCAGCGATATTTGTGCGGCCCTGGTGGGTCGGCGTTATGGGTCCCACCGTTTTCTGGACAAAAGTTTAGAAGGAACCCTGGCCTTTGCCGGATCGGCCATCGTGGTGGTCCTCGTCATTGCCTACATCATTTCGGCCCCCATTTCATTCGTGGTCATCGGGGTTGTCGCTGGGCTTGTTGGCGCTCTGGTGGAAAACATTTCGCCCCGACTTCGGATGGACGACAACATCTCGATACCCGGCAGCGTCGGCCTGACCATGCTCATCCTGACCTCCCTCATCAGCGGCGTCCCGACCCCGCACTGACAACGAGGCGACAGGCAATGGCCGAACGGTTCCACGGCCCAAACTCCTGCCAGCCATTTATTTAATCAACGCGCTCACGGCCCTCCCAGCCTCAGCGACGACGTGCCTGCCCGACGTCCGAATTAACGTCCGGACTACGCTCCTTGCCCGCCACCAGAACCAGGCAATGAACCAGGCAAGCCCCCCCCTCAGGGATCGTAGGGATCGAGCGAGGTGCGCCAGATTTGGTAGAAGCGTCTTGGTAAGCTCAGGGCCGCACCGGGATCGATACTCGTCGTGCGAGTGGCATTGTGCGTGGCCGTCACAGGATCACCCACCGTCACCCACGAGTCTGGCTCCAGCGTATCGGAGGCCTCCAACTGGTAGGTGCCGCCTTCCACACTGCTCCAAGTCAGAGTGACGGTGCCAGTTACTGGATGCACCGACGGACTCTCCAAAACCTCCTTCGTCATTGGGCCGCCATTGAAGAGTTCGACCGCACTCACTGGCACGGTCGCGGCATTACCGGCGTTGGGTGTTCCATAATATTGCTTTCCAAGCATGTAGGGGAAAGCCGGATTGCCGTTAGGATCGATGGTCACAAAGTAAGCGTAGGTACCTCCGGGAAATTCCGGCGTGACGCAGTTGCGCCCATTGAAAAGGGGTCAGTTCTTGATATTGGAAAAGGGGTCAGTTCTTGATATTGTCT
>JAPLUH010000465.1 GCA_026397675.1 Verrucomicrobiota bacterium | reverse complement strand
GACGTGCGAGCACCTCTCCGGCACCCGTGGACAGACCGCTCAAGACCGCTGCCTGCACCCACGAGTGCTCCCCATCCCGCAGGAGGATGCGAGCCAAGGCTTTGTTCCGTTCTGGACCCGACCAGGCTCCGAGGGTCAGGGCCACTTGGTAGCGGACCCGCAGAGACGGATCCTCCACCAACTTCAGGAGTAGCGCTTGAAGGCTCTTGGCCGCCGGATCCGAGCCCGTCACCCGAGGCTCGACCCATTTCACGGCATGCTCACGAACCCGTTCATCCCGGTCGGCCAGGGCGACGGTCAGGTGGCGCACCCCCTCCAGCGCCTTCAATCCCTCCAGCGAATACAAGGCATGCAGTCGGGCCAGCGGGACGGTGGATTGCTGGAGCAACCGCTCCAACTCCGGCACGGCAGAACGATCCTGACGTTCGTGAATGAGTCGCGACGCTGTCTCGCGAACCCATCCATTCGGACTTTCGAGAGCCGCCACGCACTGGCTCACCGAAGCTTGGCTCCACCGCCGCGGAGCCGGTCTTCGGAAACCCTCCGGAACCACCCGCCAAATGCGTCCGCGGTCATTGCCGCTATTAAGATCTAAATGCTGCTTGATGGCCTCGGGGATAGACCACGGGTGCTCGATGACCTCCCGGTACATGTCCACGATGTAGAGGCACCCATCCGGACCATTCTGGAAATGCACAGGGCGGAACCACGTGTCTCGCGAAGCCAGAAACTCAACACCCTGCTCGTCGGCAGGACGACGCGCCACCCAGCCCACCCCGTCGGCCTTCAACACCTTCCGGTGGACCAGGTTGCCCCCGGCATCGCCGATGAAGACGTTGTCGGAAAACTCCGGGCCATAGGCATCACCGCGGTACACCGTCGCCCCAGTCGCACCCGTGAAATAACCCGAGACTCGCCCACCGCCCTCGACCATGCCCGGGACTACCCCACTAATACGCCAACGGGTCCGAACAATCCGCCACGGCTCATCAGGACTAATCCTAAACACTTCAGCCGCAGGTCCGTCGGCAGCGATGCTCACCCGCGGCGACGGCAAGGCGACCCAGGGATTGCGCGAAGCATGCGGCCAGTCCAAGGCCATCCACTGGAGGTGATCACTGTTGCTGGACACGAATCGATTTCCAACCGAGTCGAACGAAAGGCCGTACTGACCACCGCCCGTCTCTGGACGGAGCGTCTCAGTATCAGGATCGAGGCTGAAATCCGAACCCCGCAAATCCAGCCCGGGCCCCTCCGCACCGGACCGAACCACACGATTTCCCCCATTGGGACCGGTGGCCCCGTAAAGGCGGTGATCCAGCCCCCAATTGAATGAATTGAGGAGAGCCTGAACATTGAGTCGGGCCACCCCACTGCCGAATCCGCTCACCACAACGCGACGTTCATCAGCCCGACCATCGCCCGTCGTGTCTTTGAGCCACAGGATGTCTGGCGATGCCCCAACATACAGCCCGCCCCGAGAGCAAATCAGGGCCGTTGGCCAAGGAAGGTGATCGGCAAAGACCGTAGAACGGTCGAAGCGACCATCCCCATCGAGATCCTCCAGCATCCGAATCCGCCCGGCATGAGGGTTCTCATCCCGGCGCTCGGAATAATCGATCATTTCGGCGACAAACGCACGGCCATCCTCGTCAAAAGCCATCGACACCGGACTCACCACCTGAGGCTCGCTCGCCGCCAATTCCAGACGGAACCCCTTCCGAATCTGGAACGTCTCCAAGGCCTTATCGGGAGGTACCGGAGCGAAGCGAGCCAAGTCAGCCGCAGCCACATTCGTCGCCCGATCGGTTTTTCCGTAGGCCTCCGAATAGCTCACCCGAGTCTTGGGCGACGGCACAGCCTCAGCACCACAGCAAGTCCCAGCGACCACCATAGCCACCGACATTGCGACCGACATTGCGACCGAAGTCCTGCTCACGGCGACCCAGCCTGAAGAGTTCACAAGAAAAAGAATGAACCCAGGCCGACAGCAAACCCAGCCCGCAATTGGTTTGGATGCCAGCAGCGGCCAGCAGCCCTGTCCGACAACAAAAGTATCTCGCGCACAATGCCCTCCCCAGCACCCGCGATCACAGCCACCACCCCATAATACCCAATTCCCCATCAACCCCTCACCAGCAAAAACACACCCATACCCCGACCACACACCGGCGTCAGCGGGACTGGACCGTAGCGAGCATTGGATCGAAGCACCCTATTTCCCCAAAGCGCGACAGCGCGAAAGCCCTCACCTCCCGAACGATCCCTGCGAGCGCAGGCCCAGCCCCGCGAAGCCCCCCCACGGAACGCACCCTCGGATCTCAAATTCCAATCCCCCATCAACCCCTCCCCAACGAAAACATACCACCCCCAGCCACACACCGGCGTCAGCGGGACTGGACCGTAGCGAGCATTGGATCGAAGCACCCTATTTCCCCAAAGCGCGACAGCGCGAAAGCCCTCACCTCCCGAACGATTCCTGCGAGCGCAGGCCCAGTCCCGCAGAGCCCCGCTGACGCCCCGCACCGCGCGCCGAAGCTCAACGCGTGGCCGCTCGCAGTAAGGCCTCATCCACGATTCCCGGTGTCAGCACCACAGGCAGGAGTTCCGGAGCTTTAGCCAAGTCTGCGGAATACATCAGAACCAAAGGAACACCCCGGCGACCATGCTTCTTGAGTTCGTCCGCGATGATCGGATCTCCATCAGTGAAATCGCCCTCGAAAACACGAACTCCCAATTCCTTGATGCGCGCCCGAGTAGCATCGATCTCGATGGCCGTCGCTTTATTCCACTTGCAGTTAAGACAACTGTCGGCCGTGAAATCCACCATCACCGGATGTCCCTCGCGACGGGCTTGCTCGACCGCCGCAGCACTCCATTTCTGCCACTCCAACCCCTTGACCCTTCGGCCCGCCGGCGTACGCCAATCCAATTGACGTTCCAGAAAACCGAAATATCCAGCCAGCAGCAGCAACGCCGCGATGACCATGGCCCAACCCCGACCCCGGGTCGAACGCTGCACAAACTCCCCCCAGACCCAGGTAGCCATAGCCAAGACCACCAAAAACAACCCGAACCACAACACACCTGTGCCCGACTCACCCAAACGGCCCGCCGTGAACCAGAATAACCACATCGCCGTCGCCAACATGGGGAAACCCATGCCCACCTTGAAACGAACCATCCAAACACCCGGCTTCGGCAAGAAACGCAACCAAGCCGGCTCCCAGCACAACGCCACAAACGGCAATGCCAGCCCCGCCCCGATAGCGACAAAGAACAAAAGGATCACCAAAGGCGGCTGAAGGAAGGCGAACGCCAGCGCCGAAGCCAAGAACGGCGCCGTGCATGGAGTTGCCAAAACGGCCGCAAGAACACCATTAAAGAAGGCCCCACTCCACCCGTCTTTTGAGGAAAGGTCCGAAGCTTTTTGCATGGCCGATCCGCCCAAAGTCAGCTCGAACACTCCAAAAAGATTCAGAGCTACCAAGGTGATGAGCACCGTGATCAGCACTCGAAAGATAGGATTCTGGAAGGGCGCACTCCAACTGGCCGTACCGCCCGCCGCCTGCACCGCCAAAGCCACGCCCGCCAAGACCAAGAACGACACCAAAACCCCTGCCCCGTATACCAAACCGAGCGTCCGCACCCGCCGGGGCTCCTCCTTGGCCTGCTGCACGAATCCCAGCACCTTGAGTGCTAAGACCGGCAGCACGCACGGCATCACATTGAGGATGAGCCCACCCACGAAGGCCGAGAGCAGCTTAATGAGCAACTCCGCCATGGAGACAGGCTCCGGACGTGCGGCCGCAAGGCCGACCAATGCCGCCACAATGGGCACATTAAATTCTATCGGTTCGGCCGCCGACCCCTTCGGGACCAAGACCCCCTCCAATCGGTCGGGCCACCCAGAGTTCCCCGCAGGAACCGTCTTGCGAATGCGAAGGAACCCGTTCACCAAATCGAGCCATTCGGTTTTGACTGACACCGGAGCAACCCCTCCCACCGCCTCGAAAGGAAATACATCAAACCCCGAAACTCCAGACCCGGGTTTCCAAGAGATCACTAGTTTACGAGGTGCAACTCCCTCGGAAGCCTCCCAGGCCGCGCTAATGGGAACGTCTTGAACCGTACGCGGCACACGTTGCCTTGCCGACTGAATCTCCGCCGCATGGATGGAAACTTCATCTAGGCTAGCCACCGTGACCTGTGTCTCAACCGTGGTATTCCCTGGGACACATTCCTCATGACATTCGAGCCATCGAACCTTGGCCTTGAGCGTCATGGGCCCCAGCGCTTGGCCGGCAGGAATTTGAATGGGAACCAACAACACGACGGTCCCCGAGTAGGTGAGCGTATCGAATTCTTTTTCGGTGGTCTTGTCGGGAAGAGGCCACTGGATGGCTCCCGCCTTAACTCCCGGTGGCAGGGTCCACTCGACCCGAGTCTTCAAGCCCACCTCGTCACCCGGATTGCGCCAATAAATATGCCAACCCTCGGCCATTTGAAGGCGGAGGGCTGCCGTGACCGTGGAACCAGGCCGGGCCGTGGACTGATCGACCCACAACTCAACGCGAGTGGCCGATTCCGCCCTCATTCCCCACTGTCCAGCCATCCAACACAACGAAAGCAACAAGCCGATCCAGCGCATGAAGCAATCAAAAGGGACACCAAGCCCCTTGTCCAATCCTTCTGCCAGTTCTCTGGCTCAATCGGGCAGGCTCTGACTCGGGTAGCCTCGTCGAAAAGTGAGCCCTGCCGGGTACATCAATAAACAAAAAGGCGCGATGGAAGCCATCGCGCCTGTAAAGAAAGTGAAAACCTAGAACTGCCGATTAGCGGCGGTTGCGGCGGAGGGCGGAAGCACCCAAGAACGCAGCGCCAACCACACCGAGAGCCACCGTGGTGGGCTCCGGAACAGTGGCGGTCAGGGTCATCTTGAAATTGGCTTCCTGAGCAGTGCTCAACTGACGCAACGCCCAATCACTGCCACCAGGACCGGTCTTCTGCCAGAATTCATTACCCGACTGACCCACGTTCAAGTGAGGCTGACCGACGGTGGACTCAATGCCACCGAGAATCAAACCCTTGTCGGCGGCTGCAGTAGCACCCGAGAAGCTCACGGTCACCGTGAAATTCTTAGGCAGCTTCAGAGCACCGTACTGGGCCACGTAAGGAGCATAGTCGAAGGTGGCTGTGTTGACACCCGAAGAAATGCCGATGCCCGGGATGGACAAAAGCTTGCTGCCCGGAGAGGCCACGCCACTGATCACCGCGCCGTCATTGGCGTAGATGTTCAGGTTCATCGAACCACCGAGCGAGGCGGAGTAGTAATCGAAGGTCAACCCGGTGAAGGAATATCCTTCGGAGGGAAGAGCGATCGCGTCACCGTATTCGTAGCCGCGGTGGCCGTTGGCGATGGAGGTTCCGACACCGTAGAACTCAGTGCCAGTTCCGGTGGTCGAATAAATGGTTCCGGCGAACGCCGACGACGTTGCGAGGGCGAGAGCTGCAGCTGCAGCAATAATCGAGCGCTGAATCATGGTCAGATAATGGTTATAATTGAGACGGAGGAGAGCCCTCTTCGTGACCCGTCCTTTTGAAAGCTTTATGACCAAAGGAGCGAAGAGGGTCAAGCGAGGTTTTAAAATATTTTGCCGTTTCATTCAAAATCACAGTCCCCGCCATCTCAACGATTTAGTTCGAGCCCGATTTCACGGGCCTCTGATTGCGCCTGTTCCCACGGTTTTCCGAGGGCCATGCCCGGCCTTTGGTGACCAATGAAGGTCAACCCCGCATCTTTAAGCAAACGCTGACGGCGCTGAATTAAAGCCCACCCATCGCGTGAGCCGCGAGAACGATCCACCAACTCCTCCGGGTTCAGAGCATCCACCCACGGCCCCGCGGCGCCGAGCATCCGAAGGGTTTCACGGGCCATCAACCAATGACCCTGCCGATTGGCATGAACCCCATCTCCCGACAACGTGAACAGCGGATCTTGGGATCGCCGGGCGTCCAAAAATTGGCGCATGGGGCCATGCACATCCACCACCTGCCAACCGTTGGTTCGCTGCCCGACCAACCATTGGGAGTAGGCCGTCAATACCGAGTCGTATCCCTCGAAGGGTTGCGGGTAGGCGCTCAGGCCGGAGGGCAGCGTACGACCCTTCAAAGGCTGGGGATCAAAAACCGGGGGCGTCAGGTGGAGAACCCGAACCCCTTCGTGAGCCGCGGCCTCATGCAATCGCCGCATCCCATCGCGGAACTTGGAGAAGCGCGATTCATCGAGAGGAAAATAAATGCCGTCGTTCATCCCATAGCAGGCCAAAATCAAGTCCGGCTTCAAACGGCTGAGAACCCGACCCAAGCGCTCGTTCACGTCCGGCCGCGGAAAGGCTCCGCCAGCATGCCCGGCCTCCGACAGGCCCGAGGCCGTCTCGCTGGGTAATCCCAAGTTAAGAATTTCGGGGCGATGGTCGCTCTGGACTTGACGCAAACCAGCCTCCAAGAACTCCACCCATTCGCCCGCGTAGGTAATACTGTCTCCCAACACCACGATGCGCGAGGCCGCTCGAACCATCCGGGCCGCCTCTGTGGGCAAGGTCTCGCCACGCGCCGGCACCAAGCGGATTTGGCGCAAATCCATCACCGCCCCACCCACCTTGTGGGCTGGATGCACCGCCAGCGTGTGGCGTCCGTGCGTGAGGGTCACCCTCCCCAGTCGGCGAACGACGAAATTCTGAAAATGTCCGGTCTCTTCGACGGTCCAGGGAATCACTTGATCACCGATGCGCAACTCCACCTGGCTGCCTGCAGACCCTCGGCCGCAACCTTGAGTCAGCTCCACCTCAAAGGATCCTCCT
>JAPLUH010000278.1 GCA_026397675.1 Verrucomicrobiota bacterium | reverse complement strand
ACGGAGGCCGAACGGAACACGACAATGGCGGCAGCATGGGCGGGGTTGAGACCCGTGACCAAGGACAGCGGTTGCCCAGGAACGATTCGAGACAAGGGAAAACCGGAGACCTCCTGCGCCGACATGGTGAGGTCCTTAGTCAAGAGCGCCTTGTACTCGTCCTCGGTGCGGTTGAGGAGCGATGAAAGACGACCTTCGAAGGCCGCCAAACGACAGCGACCGAAGTAGTCGTCGATCTTGGCCTTCACGGCCTGCATCGCCGCCGCGGCCGCGGCCGTCGCCGGACCGGCCGGAAGAATCTTCGTCGCTTCGGATTCGGAGGCGCTCACCCAGGCATCGAACCGGGTTAATTCGCCGAAGAACTCCTCGAGTTTCACTGCATCGATGCCCGGCTTGCCACTGCGGTCCATCACCGATCCGACGGCGACCATCGCCTCACGGACCACTTGCTGGACTGCGGTGTCGTCGGCGGATTCGGGGATAATGATTCCGTCACCATTGAAAACAGTGTTAGCGAAGCTCTGTGTTGCCGCCGCGGCGTCTGCAACCGTGATGACCCCGGCCTCGGCCTTACCCAATTGTCGGAGGATGACCCGGGCCGAACCCAAGATCTGCCGCCCCTCCGGAATGCTGTCGTTGATCGCGGAGAGAGAAACTCCGTCGCGCCCCGTCACGAGATCATCGGCATTCTTAAGCATCGATCCGGCCCAGCGGATCGCCGTCATGAGCTCCTGCGCTCGAATGCGGCCGTCTGCATCGGTATCGATGAGCGCGGCGGTCTTGGTATCAAATTCGATGCCCGCGGTCGGACACGCCAAGGCCACCCAGAGTTTCTGGTCCAACTGGTCCAGGTTCATGAGGTCGGCTCCGGTCTGGAGCTTCACCTGATCAAACCCGCCGGCGCGGAAGAACTGCCAGAGGTGCGGGGGCCGGGGGGCGGAGGCGGGCGGTATTTGCATGGGCGGACAGCAGCGTTGGTGACGACCAATAACAGCGGGATCGATCGGACGCCACCCAGTGTATCAGTCGATTCCGAGGAGGAATTCACCCAGGCATGGTGATCTCCGGCGGAGGCGGGGATTCCTTGAGACGGCGATGCATCTCCGGATCCGAGCGCTTCAGAAGCTCGAGGCGTTTCACAACCCCCTCACCCCCTGCCCCGCCGCTGAAGCAGGCATCGAGCCGGGTGTATGGCTTGAACGGCTGAGGTAGCCCGATCACCCGCGCCCGTTCCGGCGTCCACTCAGCCACGGGACGCCGATCGAGAATCATCCAACTGTAGGGCAAACTGCGCAGGTCCACCCCGGCTCGACGCCCGAATTGAACCCACTCCCCGTCAGTAAAGGCCTCGGTCGGGGCCTTGGCGAAAAAATGACACCAATCGGTTTCCCGACCGGCGACCTGAAGTCCGCAGGTCTGACGGTGCGGACACGGAGCAACGATGTGGAATTCTTCCCGCAACTGCTCGCGCAGCGTGATTAAGCCTCGACTGCAGGCATGGGTGCCGGGCTCCAACCACAAGACGCACTGTGCAGCCCGCACGGCTGTCATCAGTCGCGGCAAATCGTCCCGATGCAATTCATTGAGCACATGACTGATCACCAGTGTGGTGCAGGAGTCTGCCCCGGATGAATCAGGCTCTGCTCGAAGACCCGGAAAGCGCTCCTGAGCCCTACGGGCGGCAAATTGCATGGCCAGAGCGGAACGGTCGTGCAGGCGGACCTCCGAGAAGGTTGCCGGCCCAAAGGCATCGACCACGCAACGCGAGGCCACACCGCTGCCGCATCCCCAGTCCAGCAAGGAACCCGACGGCGGGGCCCAACCCAGACGCAGCAACTCAGACAAGGCCGCCCCCCACTTCCAGGCGATCCGTTGAGCATAGGTAAAGTCGTAGCTCGCGAGATCCGACACGGAGCGCCAGTAGGGCTCACGCACAGGCTCCGAGCGCAGGAACAACGCTCGAAGTCGTTCCAGAGAAGCCCAGTCCACTTCCTCCCAGGTCATGACTCCGTCGGGGTTTCGGATGAAACCGGGGCCACTGAAACCGGGGCCACGGATCCGGGCAACTCAAAGCCCAATCGCTCCGCCAGACGCTGACGGCTAATTCCGTGAAAGGCGGCGAAATCGGCCACAGCTCGAGCCCGAGCCTCGGTGTCACCCAGGGGGGTCTTACGACGGATGGCCGCAATCATCAGATTTTTGCCGGTGTGCTCGGTCGAAATAAACTCGAAGACCCGGGTCTCGTAACCAGCCCACTCGAGCAGCAAGGCCCTCAGCGCGTCCGTCGCGAATTCTGCATGACGCTCCCGAAAAATGCCGTGACGCAGCGAGCCGGCCAGCGGCGCAGACACCGACAATTGGGGCCGAACCTCACGATGGCAGCACGGCGAGACCAACAACAGCGCCGCTTCAGACTGCACCCCCTTGGCCAACGCCTCGTCGGTCGCGGTGTCGCAGGCGTGCAAGGCCATTACTACCGAAGCGGACTCAAGACGGCTTGAGGCGATGTCGCCGGCCTCGAACTTCAACCGGGTGAATCCGCAACGGCCGGCCACGGCCCGCCCCTGCTCGACGAGACCCGAGCGAACCTCGACACCCAAGGCCGTGACCGTTCCGGTGCGGGTTTTGGAAAGGTGCTCATAGGCCGCGAAGGTCAAATAGGCTTTGCCGCAGCCCATATCCACCAAGTGCAACGGGACGGCCGGATCTAAGTGTGCCCCAACCAATAGCGGCTGAAGCACCTCAACAAACCGATTAATTTGCCGGAACTTGGCCTCCATCCCGGCCTTGATCGATCCATCGGCCGCGGTAACACCCAACTCTTTAAGCCAGACCGAATGACCCGGGACCGGTCGCTCCTTAGCCCGATCGTGGGCCGTATCGGGCACTTCAGTGACTTCGGGCTTGCCCAACAGCATTCGGGTCGGCCGCCCTTTGCGGAAGGTGAGCTGGGCCGTGCCAGTCGTTGTCGACAAGAAGCCATTGAGGAACTGCTGACCCAGAAGGTCGCGCAACAACTCGATCGCCTCGCTGTGCGAGAAATTCTTGGTCACATCCCGCGTCGGATGGCGATACACGAAGGACAGCACGGTCGCGTCCTTGAGAGACACAGGCCGGATGAACACGTTGCGAATGCCATCGGGTTGCAGCGGCGCACCTATGTTCAGCCGGACCAAGGTCCCGTATTGAGCGCTCTGACGCACGTGGTCCAGAAAATCGTCCACCGTCTTGGAACTCATGACCGCTGAAACTAACCGATCGCGGGAGTCGGGGACAGGACGCTTTCTGGGGGTAGCGGTCCGGCCAGGCGCAAGTCCGCCACACACTCTACGTGCTGGGTCTGAGGAAACATGTCCAGCGGCTGAACCGTCTCCAACAAATAGCGTCCATCGGCGCACAGAATTTTGAGATCCCGCGCCAATGTGGCGGGGTGGCACGAGACATAGAGAATTTGGCCCGGCCCCGTCCGACGCAGCACCTCCAGGCTCGGAGGACGACAACCAACCCGCGGAGGGTCGAGCAGCACCGAGGTCTGGGAGGGATCCCATTTGGCCAAAAGACTCGGGAGAACCTGATCGGTATCGCCCGCCACATACGATCCATTGTGAATGCCGCGGGATTCCTGATTCCGCCGGGCCGCCCGGATGGCCGGAGCATCCAATTCAACCCCCACAAAACTTTCCACGACATCGGCCACCTCCAGGCTAAAGAAGCCCACCCCGCAGTAAGCATCGACCAAGTGCCGGGCTCCGTGACTGCGCAGTCGTTCCTTCACCACCCGAACCAACTCGGGCAACAGCAGGAAGTTATTCTGGAAAAAGGAATGTTCCGGCACCTCCCAGCCCGGGGCTTCCATGCGGAGGACGGTCTTGATTCCGCCCTTGGGCGGCGGATTGCGTCGCCACTGTGTGATGGCCTCGTTGATGGCCGGTTCGGCGATCACGCACGACTCGATGTCGCACACCAGGCCACAATCAGTGCGTATGAAACCCAAGTTCAATTTCTGGGCCGGCTTGTTCCACTGGCTGCGGACCAAGACGCGGTTGCGATAATGGTAGGGGTTCGGACACGGGATCACCGGTTGGACCACGGACGGATCAAACCCACCAACACGACGGAAGAGCTCGCTGATTTGCCGGTACTTCCAACGGAGCTGGGCGGCGTAGTCGATGTGCTGGTATTGGCACCCCCCGCACTCACCGAAATAAGTGCACTTCGGAGTCACCCTCTCGGTGGAGGCGGTGAGGATCTTCACCAACTCGGCCCGACCGAAACTCTTCTTCACTTCGGTGAGCTTGGCCTCGACCACATCGCCCGGTGCGGTGAACGGGATGAACACCACGAATTCACCCACCCGGCCGACGCCTTCCCCACCAAAGGCAAGGTCAGTGATTTCCAGACGCAGCCGTTGGCCGGCGATGGGCAGTCCGTTGGGCAATGTTTCCACCCCGCCGAATTGCCACGAATCGGGCCTCCGACAAAAGGACGGACTTGAGAGAAGTGACTATTCCCCGTTCGGATAGGACCCGAGAATTTTCACAAAACTGCAG
>JAPLUH010000122.1 GCA_026397675.1 Verrucomicrobiota bacterium | reverse complement strand
CATTTGCCGCATCGATACCCCGATCGAGATCGAATATTACCAGCACGGCGGCATCCTGCCCTACGTCCTGCGCCAACTGGTGGCCAAGGCCTAATCGCCTCTGCTCCGAAGAACCCGCGGCATCGGTCGAAAGACCTGAAGCCGCGGGGTTTTTCGTTCTTCACACTGAGCCGAGGCCATCCTTGTCGAGCGTGAGCGGCTCGGCCATGGTCCGGCCATGCGTTTCATTGGCGGCGTCATCGAGAAGCTCCAACGTCACCCCAAGCGGATCGTCTTTCCTGAAGGCACCGAACCCCGGGTCATCCAGGCGGCTCGCCAGTTCTTTTCTCTCCGTCTCGGGGCTCCGATTTTATTAGGAGACCGACTGGCCATCAAAGAAGCCGCGGCGGCGCTGAATGTGTCGCTCGAGGGCATTCGCCTCATCAACCCGTCAGAAAGCCCCGATCTCGACAGCTTCGTGCGGCGCTTCATGCTGCTTCGCCGGGGCAAAGGCATCGAAGAACAAGAGGCCCGCGAAGCCATGATCAAGCCCAACTACTTCGGCGCGATGATGGTGGCCATGAAGCAGGCCGACGGTCTGGTCTCCGGTGCCAATGAAATCTCGGGCGGCGTTCTCCGACCCCTCTTCCAAATCATCAAGGTCGCCCCGAAGACCACCACCGCCTCCTCCTGCATGGTGATGGAAGTTGAGGACACCCGCTTTGGCGATCGCGGCGTGCTGTTCATGGGTGATTGCGGTGTCATCCCGG
This sequence comes from Verrucomicrobiota bacterium, assembly GCA_026397675.1. Classification (GTDB taxonomy): domain Bacteria; phylum Verrucomicrobiota; class Verrucomicrobiia; order Limisphaerales; family UBA9464; genus SXXZ01. Next base: position 3,204 of record JAPLUH010000122.1, on the reverse strand, counting down.
AACCCACCGTCGACCAATTGGCCGACATCGCCATCTCCACAGCCCGCCTGGCGCGGCAAATCTCCGGGGTACGCCCCCGCGTGGCCCTCCTGAGTTACTCCACCAAAGGCAGCGCCACTCAACCCAGTTTGATGAAGGTCAAGGCCGCCACGGGATTGGCCCAGCAAAAAGCCCACGAGATGGGCTTCGAAGCCGATTTCGATGGTGAACTGCAAGTCGATGCCGCGCTCATCCCAGAGATCGCCTTGCGCAAGCTGCCGGACAGCAAGGTGGCCGGGAAAGCCAACGTGCTCATCTTCCCTGACCTCAATTCAGGCAACATCGCCAGCAAGCTCATCCAGCACGTGGCCCGAGCCAACGCCTACGGCCAGATCCTGCTGGGTCTGGATCGTCCCGCCGCTGACCTATCACGCGGCAGCAGTTCCCACGACATCCTGGGCGTGGCCGCCATCGTTGGGCTGCAAAGCATCGACTACCAGCATCTCTACCCCGGCGCCGGCGAAAACTTGCCGGGCGACCTCTGAAACGTTCATCCCCCCTGACTCACCACCCCGAGCCACCTCCGGTCCATGCTTCAGAACCTGCTGACTCCCCGGGTCTTCATCGCGGCCACTCGCCAGAATGATGGCAAGACCACCACTTCGCTCGGACTTCTCGCCGCATTGCAGCAGCGCTATGGCCGGGTCGGCTACATCAAGCCGGTGGGTCAGCGCTTCGTAGAGATCGACGAGCAGAAGATCGACGAGGACGCCGTGATCATGGACCGCGTCTTCCGGCTGAACTGCCCGCTGGTGGACATGTCGCCCATCGCGGTCGAGCCGGACTTCACCCGCAAGTACTTGCAGTCATCCAACCTGGAGGCCCTGGTGAAGCGCATCCACAAGGCCTTTGATCGCGTGGCTTGGGAGAAAGACTTCGTGCTTTGCGAAGGCACGGGCCACGCCGGCGTCGGCAGCGTCTTCGACCTCTCCAACGCGAACGTCGCCAAATTGCTCAATGCCAAGGTCGTCATCGTGACCCGAGGCGGCATCGGCCAACCCATCGACGAAACGGTCATGAACCACGCCCTCTTCAAACAAGAGGGGGTTCAAGTCATCGGGGTCATCATCAACAAAGTGCTGCCCGAGAAACTCGACTATATCACCGAGTTCGCGCAGCGCGGCCTCAAGCGCAAGGGACTCGAATTGCTGGGGGTAGTGCCTTACCAGCCCATCCTCTCGCGCCCAACACTCGGGGCGATCGCCGATGAGCTCGAGGCGGAGGTTTTGGTGGGAAAAACCCCGCTGACCCAGATCGTCAATCAGGTGGTCATCGGAGCCATGGGCGCGGAACGGGCGAAAACCCTCTTAAAGCCCAACGTGGTCATGATCGTCCCTGCCGACCGGGAAGACATCTTGAATGCGGCCACCGAACAAATGAAGGCCTCCCGGCAACCCATCGCCGGACTCATCCTCTCCGACGACATCAAGCCCACCACCTCGATGCTCAAACAGCTCCGAGATCTTCCCTGCCCAGTAATCATCACCGGCAAAGACAGCTACCATGCTGCCTCGGTCGTCCACGACTTGATCGTGAAGACCCGACCCGACGACAGTCAGAAGATTCAACTCATTCAGGAGATCATCTCCAAGAACGTGAACCTGAACCGGATCCTCAACGCGTTGTAAACCGGCACATCGAGGGAGAGATTTCCTCCGAAAACGACAAAGTATAAGCGGTCGGCCTTGCCGGAACTACCCAAGCCCGCAGTGTGGCCGACTCGAAGATCTGGCTCTACCTTTGAGGCCTACCGCTGAGACCTGACTCTCAGACCCACGTCGGAGTCCTACCTCTAACTTCTACCTCTAACTTCTACCTCTAACTTCTACCTCTAACTTCTACCTCCGAAGGCTACCTCCGAGGCCTATCTCCAGCCCGACCTCAAGCCCGACCTCCAGCCGGACTTGGATCGCGGTGGGCTCGCTTGAAGATTCAGGGAGCCCGACCGTCTTCTGGGGCAAACGCCTTCAGTACCGCTTTCAGTACCGGTAGCCGACGGCCAACTGACCGTAGGCGGCACCGTCACCGTTGAACTGGAGGCGTACATCATCGAGTACGAAGCGCCGATCAATCATCCAACCGCCCTCGAGTGAGGCGTAAAAACCCTTCGGCCCACCCCAGCGCGCGCCGACACCCGTGCGAATCTCGCGATAGGTGACCATCTGGTCATCCATGGCGGCCAGACCGCGGTCCCGACCAAAGTTCGGATTCAAGTGGTAGGCTCCCCCCATCATCTCGGCTCCGACGTGGAAGGTCCAGTTTTCCGAAGGACGGTACTGGATCTGCGGCCGGGGCAGGAGCAGTGACAGCGTCCAGTGCTCGGCAAAGTGCCAACGCACTCCAGGCCCGCCCACCACCGGAATATCCCGTCTCGGATCCACACTCACCGAAAAGAACACCTGAAGATCCGGATTCACCGCATAGCCCACCCCCCCGATGAACGGCGCATTGAAATCCTCCCCACTGATCTTTTCGAAGTCGGAATACAAGCCCGGCGAAACTTCTCCGAAGGCCTGCCAACCCTCGCTAAAGCGCCAAGACACCGTGAGCGGGAGGGCCACCGACTGCAAATTAGCCGGCAGCGGATTGCCCGAATCACGACCAAAATCCCACCGAGTGTAGGCTACGCCGACACCCCAATTCAATGCAGCGGCCGGGTCGAAGATCCCCTTGTACTCCAGCCGAGTCCGAGTCGCGTCCAGATTGCCCAACTCGCGGGATCCCAGGCGGATGTCCGCACCGGATGAATAGCCCGCAGTCACTTCGAGGGCTCCGGTGTAGGAAGGAGCTACCAATCGATCTTGGGACCACGCGCTGCCCACAGTCATTAAGGCGGCGGCTGTCAGGGAAAGTTTCTTCATTTGAATAGCAAAATATCCATGCAAACCAAAAAAGCGCAACCCCGACAACCACCAGCAAATCGATATTAAACTCCAGGCCAACGCAGCACCCGTACTGGCGTCCCAACAGGCCACTCCGTGGACGGGGGCACATCCACCAACCCATTGGACCGCGCCATCGACAGAAGTATGTGCGAAGCCTGGACTCCGGCCGATCGCACCTGTCCCGATTCCTCCAGGATCACTCGCATGAAATGCCGTCGGAGACCGGGGTTCGAGAGGGGGACCGACAACGTACCGACGGTGGCCGGCAACCCGACCTCGG
>JAPLUH010000230.1 GCA_026397675.1 Verrucomicrobiota bacterium | reverse complement strand
CGGGTGCGGGCAGCGGTCGGCCGCATCGTGCTACCGAAGATCCGACCGCCGTCCCGGGCCACCCAACCCCAGTGATCGTTGGCGTGGATCCGGCCCGGTGCAGGCTGTCGACGCGCGACCGTGCCGCGTCGGCCCTCGATCTCCCAAAGCTCTGTGTTTACCGCGACCCAGGCACGCGATCCCGACTCGTCCAGCACCACGTATCCGGCGTCGTACGGCATCGCATACCGCATCGACTCCGGAAGATCCAACTGCCAACGGACTGTTCCATTGCGGGCGTCGGTTCCGATAAGTCCGTTCTCGGCGATCGTGACGATCAGGCCTCCGGAAACCAACGGAGCATGCCCGCGCGTGTGCCGGTCGGGAATCCGCTCCGGGCCATGCCCTCCGAACCATTGGAGGCGGGGGAATCCCTGGAGTGATTGTGAAGTGGCGCAGGTGTTGCCGGCATTCCCGTACTGGTGAGTCCACCGTCCGGTGCCCGACACGGCCTCGCCGGGCAGGATCTGCCCTCGCAGGACCACCACGCCGGAGGGTGCTGGGCAGGCGATTCGATGGGCCTCGGATGCGGAAAGCGTGGAACCCACGACGAGGTTGAACAGGTGATCGGCTACCGGGACGGGATCCGACCCGTCAAACCCCACAACCGCGGCGAGGGATCCCAGCCATCCCCGCTCGTGGAGATGGCGGCGAGCGGCGTCCACCTCGGCCGAGGGGACAGCGATCACCCATTGAAGTTCCGATCCGGCCATCAGCGCAGGGAGGACGTCGTCGGCGCCGACAGGTCCAGGGGGTTGGTAAAGTCCCCAGCCGCGTGGCGCAGGGAGTTGGCCCAGGGCGGTGCGCAGGACTTCAGCCAGAGGGGCCGTGGGTTTCGTCGGGGCCATGACCGCTGGCGCGGGCGACGGCGCAGGGGGCGACGAGAGCCGAGCCTCCCGGGGGATGAAGGTGGTGATTCGGCCTCGGGTGGTCGAGACCGCGAGGGTGCGGTCGTCGGCGGCTAGGGCGAAGACGGGGCCGTCGACCGTCAGGGTGGGACCGAGCTCGCCGGTTTCGGCCCGGAGAACTTGGACGGTGTTGCTGACGCCCAGGAACACATAGGAACCGGCAACGATCAGCGGACCCGCACCGGAGACCGCTCGTTTCCACCGGGTGGCCTGAACCAGGTCCCCTTTGCTGGTCCGGAGTCGTTCCCGGTCCACGGCGAGGATTTCGCGCTCATTGACCAGATAACTCATGGTGGGCGTTACCGCGAGGTTTCGGCCCGGATAGGAGACGATCATGCTGGTCCGACGGGTGCTCATCGGTGGGTTTACGGTCGAGCCCAATGTGATCGCTCCCGTGGCTCCGGGACCGGTGAACGTTTCGTTGTCCGAAGCGACCGCCAACGTTCCGGTGCCCGAGCCCAACTCGCGTCGAAAGTCTCCGTTCTTCCGGGAGTACACACGCGGGGTCGCCCGCCCATTCGGTACGATCAGGTCGGCACCCGCGTCCACCAAATAACCCTGCGGCGAGACATTCCCCAGCAACCGACGCCAGCGGAGGGCACCATCGGTGAGGTCGAGGGCCACCAGATAAGTGCCCTCCAAGGGAAACAGGCCGGCAGTCGCATAGACCGTGCCCTCGGCCACCAACGGCCCGGATCGGATCGGATGGGGGCTGATCAGGCGTCCATTGCCGCTGATCCAAGGCTGCGCGGGACCGATGTGCACTGCCCACAGTTGCAGCCCATCGGAAAGTCGGAGCGCGCGAATCCATCCGTCGTCGGCGCCGACGACGACCCGATCCCCGGCGACGGTCGGTGCGTATCGGATGGGTCCGCCGCAGAAGTGGTTCCAGCGGATGGCACCGGTCCGACGGTCGACGCACCGAACCTCGTCGAGGGTGGTGCCGAAGAGGATGGCATCGCCCGCAAGGATCGGATGGGGAGCGAGATCATCGGCGGCGCGGGGAACGAAGGGCTGATCGATCTTCTGCCAGAGGCTTCCGCGTGCCTCGGTGGACCAGGCCGGGGCCGGGGTTCCGGAATCGATGGACCACGCTGCGACCAGTGCGTCGGTCGGGGGCCCGGCCTCCACGAAGGCGGTTCGACCGCCATTGCTTCGGGCTGTCGATGCGCTTGCCTGCGGCGATACCGACACAAGCAATCCCCAAAGAGCCAGGATTCCAGCGATGCGTCCGAGGATCCGATGAGGAGGAGTTTGCAGCGTCACGGCAGGATCTTGAAAGAAAGGCAGCGGGTTAGGGTCTTGGATGAATCCACCGCTCGGCGATCTGGGTCTTCACACCGCCTGTGCGCCGGGTTTGCCCGATTCGACGAGGCAGGACTTCCGGATGGTGGTGTGGCCGCCGGGTGTGAGAATGTCTTCGACGGCGATGTAGTCGCTGCGCCACGACTGCGGGGTGACGGTGCAACGCACGTAGCCGCGCTCGCGGTTGAAGAAGCGCACGCAGGGGTTTATCGACTGGAGTTTTGCCGTCGCTTCGGGGTTGTCCTTGCCATTGCCGCCGCTGGTGATGCTGCTGCCAACAAATTCGGTGGCGATGATGGGGGTCTCGGGTTTGCGGTCGTCGATGCGCAGGTCGTTGACCCAGTTGGAGTGGATGTCGCCGGTGAGGACGATGGGGTTGGGGATGCGGCGGTCGGCCCAAAAACGGGCAAGGGCCATGCGCTCGTGGGCGGCACCGGGCCACTGGTCCATGGAGTAGATGGGCTCGGGGTCCTTGGCGGTGCCGGGGAAGGCCACCAAGCCCATCATGACTTGCTGGGCGAGCACGTTCCAGTGGGCTTGCGAGGCGATGAGGCTGCGGTCCATCCAGTTGCGCTGTTCGGCTCCGAGCAGGGAGTTGCGAGGGTCGAGCGCGGCGGCGTTGAGGGGCTTGTTGTTGTCGCCGTTGGGCTGGTCGGTTCGGTACTGGCGGGT
>JAPLUH010000064.1 GCA_026397675.1 Verrucomicrobiota bacterium | reverse complement strand
GCCGAATGGCAACATTGGTCACGCTGCGTCTGGATGCGGAGGAGAATTTTTTCGCTCGCCATGTCCAGCGCACCGTCGCGGAGGGTGAAGCGGGAGACTCGGTTGTCGCCGGTCTTGTGTTTGGTGTCGTTGGTGTGGGTTTGTGGGTCGGAGTAGAAAAGGTAGATCCATGAGTTCTTGGCGAACTTGGGATCCAACGCGATGCCCAGCAGACCATCTTCCAATTCCGTGAACACCTTGAGTGTGCCGGCGATGGTTGAGGCTTGGGTGGTCTGGCTCCACACCTTCAAGAGGCCGCTGCGCTCGATGAAGAAGACCCGCCCGTCGGGAGCCACGGCGATCTCCATGGGGTTGACCACGGTGTCTTCAACTTGCCCGTCGCCGTCTTGGTCACGGTCGGTATCCAAGATGACTTTGTGGAACGCTCCGTCCACTTGGGGACCGGAGGGCTTCGGGCCGGGTTTAGGGTCTGCCGCGAGTGCAGCGAGGCAGGCACCGAGACCGAGGGTGGTGGCCGTTGTCAGTGTCAGGTGTCGGAAGGGGGACAGCGTGAGGGACATGCCTGACAATCCATCGCAGTCCCGGCGCGGCGAAAGTCTTTTTCGCTGGCAACACGGTTGCCGTCGGCAGGGTGCGGTTCAGGGTGCCCAGCGTTCGCGGTGGCCACATTGGGCCTCATGCCGGAGTGCGTGGTCGATGAGTGTGAGTGCCGTCATGGACTCGACCATCGGAACGGCTCGGGGCAGCACACAGGGATCGTGACGGCCGCGTCCGCGCAGCGTGGTGTTCTGTAAATGCACGTCGATCGTATCCTGCTCGTGCATCACCGTGGCCACGGGCTTGAAGGCGACTCGGAAGTGGATGGTGGCTCCATTGGAGATCCCGCCTTGGATGCCTCCGGACCGGTTGGAGGTGGTGAGGATCTTCCCGTCCACGTTGCGGAAGGCGTCGTTGTGCTGCAGGCCGGTGAGGAGGATTCCATCGAAGCCAGAGCCGATTTCGAAGCCCTTGGTGGCCGGCAGGGACATCATGCCCTTGGCGAGATCGGCCTCGAGGCGGTCAAAGACGGGGTCTCCCCAACCCACAGGAACATTCCGGGCTACGCCAAGGACCACTCCGCCGACGCTGTCGCCCTGAGCGCGTCGTTCTTCGATGAGTTGGATCATGGCCGGTGCGGCCGTGGCATCCGGGCAACGCAGGATGTTGGATTCGACGGCTTCAGAGGTGAAGGTCTCAGGATCGACGTTCGCCTTGAGGTGCTGGACTTGGGTCACGCAGGCTAGCACTTCGACTCCCCAGAATTCGCGCAGGAGTTTTTTGGCGATGGCGCCGGCAGCGACACGGCCAATTGTTTCGCGGGCGGAAGTGCGTCCGCCGCCGGGCCAGGCGCGATGCCCGTATTTGACGTGATAGGTGTAATCGGCATGGGACGGGCGGAACTTCTCGGCCATTTCGTTGTAGGCCTCGGAGCGGAAGTCCTCGTTCTTGACCCACATGGAAATGGGGGTGCCGAGTGTGAGCCCATCGAAGGTTCCGGACAGGATCTTGACCGTGTCGGTTTCTTTCCGGGGGGTGACGATGGAAGACTGACCTGGGCGACGGCGATCTAGGTCTGGCTGGATGTCGGCCTCAGTGAGCGGAAGACGTGGCGGGCAGCCGTCGACGACCACCCCGACGCCGCCGCCATGCGATTCGCCCCAGGTGGTGATGCGGAAGAGTTGTCCAAACGTGTTGCCCATGACGCTGGGTATTTTGGGGGCAATGGTCCGGTGGGAGGAAGATCAAAGGAGGCCCTGTCCTAGGTTCCAGCAGGGCGGATTCATCTGTATTTGGGTAGGCGGACGAATCGGCCGGGTTTCCGGTCGATTGCAGCATCTGAGGTTCGGCGGCGTGCCGGATGAGCTTGGTGAAGCCCTTTGCCGGCGTCTGACACGCTCCTCTCTGCGG
>JAPLUH010000096.1 GCA_026397675.1 Verrucomicrobiota bacterium | reverse complement strand
ATGGGCTCGGGGTCCTTGGCGGTGCCGGGGAAGGCCACCAAGCCCATCATGACTTGCTGGGCGAGTACGTTCCAGTGGGCTTGCGAGGCGATGAGACTGCGGTCCATCCAGTTGCGCTGTTCGGCTCCGAGCAGGGAGTTGCGCGGGTCGAGCGCGGCGGCGTTGAGGGGCTTGTTGTTGTCGCCGTTGGGCTGGTCGGTGCGGTACTGGCGGGTGTCGAGCACGAGGAACTCGGCCAGGCGTCCAAAGCTGGCCTTGCGGTAGAGTTGGAGGTGGGGCCCTTGTGGCAGGCAAGAAGCCCTCAGTGGCATGGCTTCGTAGTAGGCCTGGTAGGCGGCGGCCCGTTGAATGAGGAAGTCGGCCGGATTGACGGTATTGACCTCGGAAATACCGGCGGCGTAGTTGTTGTCGAACTCGTGGTCATCCCAGGTGACGAACCACGGGCAACGCCGATGCATTTCCTGGAGGTGCCGGTCGGAACGGTAGAGGGCGTGGCGGCCGCGGTAGTATTCGAGGGTGATGATGCGGGTCTTGGTGGTCCCGGTGTGGCGGCGGACCTTTTTGTCCTTGGCGGGGCCTTCGTAAATGTAGTCGCCGAGGTGGAAGACCAGATCCGGGTCGTCCTGGGCCATGCGCTCATAGGCTGTGTAGTGGCCGTCTTCGTAATGCTGACACGAGGCGAAGGCGAAGTTCAGCACGCTGGGCAGCGACTCCGGCTCGGGCAAGGTGCGGGTGCGGCCGATGGGGCTAGTGGCCGGGCCGGCGTGGAACCGGTACCAGTAGTGACGCCCGGGTTTGAGGCCGGCGACTTCGACATGCACCGAATGACCGAGCTGAGGCAGGGCGAGGGTGGTCCCGCGCTGCACGATGCGCGACATGGACTCGGTTTCGGAAAGTTCCCAACGCACGGCAATGCGCTCGGTCGTCAGGCCATAGCTCGGTTCCAGTGGCTTGGGGCAAAGGCGCGTCCAGAGCACGACGCTGTGGGCATCCGGATCACCCGAGGCGACGCCCAGTTGGAAAGGGTCGGCCGCGAACGAGATCTTTGAGTCGGTCGTGCCGGCGGACCGGGCAGCGAGGGCCGGCAACGCCGCCAGGGCCGCACCGTAGGCGACGAAGAGGCGACGGCTGAGTCCGCCCTCGTGGCAGACGGCTTGCGGGAGACGTTCGAGCAGGGACATGGCTGTGTTGCATTCGAGACCGGCCCCGCCGCGGGTCAAGGCGGTTCTGGGGTTGTCACCGAAATGTCGCCGGGTGCAGGCACCACTCCGTCCAATCCCCGCCAACGTGTTGTCCCGGCTATGTCACACCCAGCCAGCACCCAATTTAAATGTGCCAGTAGAACCCCTTCGAAGCCGCATGATTTGTTTGGGTTGTTCCCATCGCGATGGGTCTTCATCGTTCTAAGAATGACGCCGCTTTCAGCCTCCAATCGACCCCAACCGGCCTCCCGTTGCAGTTCCCCTCTCGGGTTGCCTGCCCTCGGTCTGGGCACTTGGAAGTTGCCCAAGCCGCAGGTGCCGGCGGTGATTCGCGAGGCGGTCGGGCTCGGGTACCGGCATTTTGATTGTGCCTGTGACTACGGCAATGAGGCCGAGGTCGGCGTCGGGTTGGCTTCGGTTGTGCAGGAAGGGCTTTGCCGCCGGGACGACCTCTGGGTCACCTCCAAGCTGTGGAATACCTACCACGAGCCGAAGCATGTTCGCGCGGCCTGCGAGCGCTCGCTGCGGGACTTGCGCTTGGACGTGCTGGACTTGTACCTGGTGCATTTCCCCATCGCCCTGGCCTATGTGCCGTTTGATGTGCGCTATCCGCCCGAGTGGTTTTTCGATCCGGCGGCCGAGAAGCCTGCCCTAAAGCCCATCGCAGTACCCTACGCCGACACCTGGGGCGCGATGGAGGAGTTGCAGCGGGCCGGCTTGGTAAAGCAAATCGGCGTGTGCAACCTGAACGTCTCGATGCTGCGGGAAGTGCTGAACACGGCCTCCATCCGGCCGGCGGTGCACCAGTTCGAAGCCCATCCGTACCTGATCCAGGAACGTCAGGTGCGCTTCTGCCAGTCGGAGGGGATTGCGGTCACGGCCTTCTCACCGCTGGGCGCACCGTCGTACTTACCCTTGGGGATGGCCCGCCCCGAGGAGTCGGTGCTGGTGGATCCGGTGGTGACCGGCCTCGCCGCGGCTCTGGGTCGCACTCCGGCTCAGGTGGTGCTGCGATGGGGAGTCCAGCGCGGATGCGCCGTCATTCCGAAAGCCCAGGATTTCCGTCACCTGCGTGAGAATGCCCAAGTCTTCGACTTTTCGTTGAGTGCGGGGCAGATGCAGGCCATCGATGCCCTCGACCGTCATCGCCGGTTCAACGACCCGGGACATTTCTGCGAGAAGGCGTTCAACACCTTCTTCCCGATCTTCGACTGAGCCGGAATCTCGGCCTGCGCCTCTTTGTGGCTGCGGCTGGGCTTAGAACAAGCTCGGTTGTTCTGGCAACGCCTCGATGCACCGTGGGTCGTCGATGCGAGCTTGGCCGACGATGGGGTTCACCCGATAGGCAGACCAACCGGCGTCAGGGCTCGGTCTGAGGAGGGTTTGGAGAAGTTCGAGCGGGGACGACGGTTCCAGCCAGAGCGCTGCGGCTTCTCGGTCGAGGCAAGCCGGCATCCGGTCGTGGATGGGCGCGACCACGGAGTTCGGGGCCGTGGTGATGACGGTGAAGGATTCGAGCGGGGTGGCTTCATTGGGCGATGACCACGATTCCCACAGCCCGGCGAACAGCAGGAAGTCGCTGTCGGTTCGTGCGAATCTCCAGGGTTGCTTGGAGCGGCCGAGGACCTGCCACTCGTAAAACCCGTCGGCCACAATGAGGCACCGCCGACTTCGAAAGGCGGTCCGGAAGGCAGGCTTGTCGGCCAAGGTCTCAGACCGGGCGTTGATGAGCGAAAACCCGACGGCTTCATCGCGGGACCACTCGGGAACGAGTCCCCAGCGCAAGTCATCGAACACCAAACCGTGGGTGTTCCGGCGGATCACCGGAGCGCGTTGCGTGGGGGCAATATTGTAGCGGGCCGTGCCCTGTCTCCGGACGCGATGGGTTCCCACCGTGACCTCGACGGATTCCTTCGCCAAACTGTACCGACCACACATTTTTAATACCTTGGTTGGTGCCCCGAGTGGGTCAAGTTCCCCGAAAAGACGGGCAAGTCACGGACTTGTAACCTGACCGACATGGAGCGAACATAAAGTTCATGCCAGCATCAGTGCGAGTTATGCCAAAAATACTCGTCGTCGACGACGAACCCGATGCGCTGGAGGTCCTGGGCTTCAACCTAAAGAACGCCGGATACGAGGTGACCACGGCGGATGATGGCGATGCGGCATTGAAGAAGGCGCGTCAGCAGTTGCCTGATCTGATCTTATTGGACCTCATGTTGCCCGAGGTCGATGGCCTAGAGGTGTGTAAATTGCTCCGGCGGGATCCGGCCACCAGTGCCATCCCCATCATCATGGTCACTGCTAAGGCCGGTGAAATCGACCGTGTGGTCGGCCTTGAATTGGGTGCCGACGACTACGTCACCAAGCCCTTCAGCCCGAGGGAATTGATTCTGCGCATTCGCAACTTGCTCAAGCGTCGCAGCGAGACCGAAGAGGATAAACCTCAGACGATGCAGTTCGGCGACCTGCTCATCGATATCCCGCGTCATTTGGTGAGCGTTGCTGGCCAACGCGTCGACCTCACGGCCACTGAGTTCAAGTTGCTCATCGTACTGGCCCAACGGCGCGGCCGGGTTCAAAGCCGCGAGGCGCTGTTGCGCGATGTCTGGGAATACGACAACCTCATCGATACCCGCACCGTCGATACTCACATGCGGCGTCTGCGCGAGAAGTTGGGCGAGGGCGCTCAGTACTTAGACACAGTTCGTGGTGTCGGTTATCGGTTCATGGAAGCCTGATTCGCGCATGTCGATTTCTCCCTTAATGGCCGCGGTTTTGGGTGCTGGAATCTCAGGTTTAGTCGTTACCCTGTTCATGAGGGGCCGATGCCTTCGAGAGGCCCGCGAGGCGGCCTCGTTGCGCGATCAGCTCGCCCAAGAACGCTCCAGCCGCGCCGAATCGCAGGCAGCCGAAAATGCCCGCCAACAGGCGCTTTTCGAGAACATGCTCGAAGGAGTCTTGCTGTTGGACGCCTCCGGAAGGGTGCAATTTACCAACACTGCGTGCCGCCGTTTTTTTGATCTCGAGGCCGATGTCCGTGGTCGCACCCTTCTCGAGGCCTTCCGCTGCAATGACTTGTCGGCGGTGGCGGCTGAGGCGGGTAAGGCAGGTCGGGTCAATGGCAAGGAATTGGAGTTGGAGGGAGGATCGGAAGCCCGGTTGCTTCAGGTCAACGCGGTCGCTCTTGTTGGGCCCGAGGGGCGGACAGATGGCGTCTTGATGGTGCTGCACGATGCGACGCGACAGCGCCAAATGGAGCGCACCCGCCGCGAATTCGTGGCCAATGTCAGTCACGAGCTACGCACCCCCCTCTCACTCATCAAGGGATCGGTGGAAACGTTGCTGGACGGTGCGGTTTCGCAGCCAGCCATCGCTTCCAAGTTCCTCGATATCATCGATCGCCATTGTGACCGGTTGACCTACCTGATCGAAGATCTTCTGACATTGTCCCGATTGGAGTCCGGTCAGTTAGCCATTAATTACGACACCGTCCCACTGCGCGGACATGTGACGGAGGTCTTCGACGATTTCCACCGCAAGGCCGAGGACCGCGGTGTTCAGCTCATCAATGATGTGCCTGTCGGATTGCACGCACGGGCCGACTCCGATCGCCTCGATCAAGTGCTCTCAAACCTCATCGACAACGCCATCAAATACGGTCGCCCCGGAGGCACCGTGCGCATCGAGGGACGCGAGATTCCGGGAAGCGATTTGATCGAAATGGCCGTGGCGGACGACGGTCCGGGCATCCCCACCGAAGCGGCCGAGCGGGTCTTTGAACGGTTCTATCGGGTGGATACGGCTCGCTCTCGCGAACAGGGAGGCACGGGCTTAGGTCTGAGCATCGTCAAGCACATCATCCAGGCCCATGGCGGCGAGGTGCGTCTCGAGACTGCCCCAGCCAAGGGAGCCGCCTTCCGCTTCACCCTTCCCGCCGTGCTGCCTTCGGTGGCGGGCAAATGATCGGGTACGCGCCTTCGTTTCTCCATCCGTTGCCTCGGTGTTCTGCGTGACTCCGTGCTGCTTCCCGGGTAGGCCTTGTCCCGATATGTCCGATTTGCCCACCGAGTCGTCACAGCCCCTGGTGTTCGATTGCCATTTGGACCTCTCCATGAATGCCATGGAGTGGAACCGGGACCTCACGCGATCGCTGGAACACATCCGTCGCCGCGAGCAACACCTGCGGGACCAGCCCGATCGAGGCAACGGGATCGTGTGCTTTCCGGAGATGCGCCGGGGCAACCTGGGGCTTTGTGTCGCGACCCAAATTGCTCGATCAGTGAACCGGTTTAGCCGCATGCCGGGTTGGAGCAGCGCCTCGCAAGCCTGGGCCCAGACCCAAGGCCAATTGGCGTGGTACCGCGAGATGGAGGCCGCGGGCGAACTGCGTTTCATTACTGACCGCGCCGGCCTAGAGGCGCACCTAGCCGATTGGCAACGCCCCTCGACCGAGCGGAAGCCCATCGGATACATCCTCAGTCTGGAGGGAGCCGATTCACTCCACACACCCGCCCATTTGGAGCGGGCCTACGCCTACGGTCTGCGAGCGGTGGGTCTGACCCATTATGGCCCCGGTCTCTGCGGTGCTGGCACCGATGATGAGGGCCCCTTGAGTGCTCACGGGCGTGAACTCTTGGCCGAGGTGGAGCGACTGGGCTTGATCCTCGATGTCACCCATTTGAGTGATGAGTCCTTCCGGGATGCCTTGGATCGGTTTTCCGGGCCCGTCTGGGCCAGTCATTCCAACTGCCGCGCCCTGGCCGACTGGAATCGCCAGTTCACCGACGATCAGATTCGCGAACTTATCCGTCGCGACGCAGTCATCGGTGTGGCGGTGGATGCGATCATGATGGTCCACGGCTGGCATCACCACCGTTCCAAGCCGGCAGATTTCGATCTCAGCCTGGAGCACCTAGCCAACCACATCGACCACATTTGCCAACTGGCCGGGAACATTCGTCATGTGGGCATCGGCACCGATGCCGACGGCGGGTTTGGCACCGAGCAAATGCCTGCCGACCTGGGGTCCATCGCCGACATCCAAAAGCTGGGGCCCATCTTGGCGCGTCGCGGCTATTCGAAGTCGGACATCGACGGCATTTTCCACGGCAACTTCTTGGCCCTGCTCCGTCGGGTTTGGAAATAGCCTGTTCAGAGTCGGCGCTCTGCAAGCTCCGCCCCGCAGCGGGCGGCAGCGGGCGGCTGCGGGACTGGGCCGCAGTGAGCATCGGAACGTCAACACCCCAGCCCCCCGCGCGTCAGCGCGAAAGCGACTCCTGTTCCCACGTTCCCTGCGAACGCAGGACCGAACCCGCGGAGCCCTCCCCGAGGCACCAACCCCGGGCGCAAGCCTCAGAAAGTTTCCCGTAGGTAATATGTTGTAGTGTCCCCTTTTGTGTAAATAGGTGGGACCGACCCCCAGGCGATTCGAGCGGAGCGGTGTCGGGCCGTAGCGAGCCTTGGAGGCGAACACCCTCACCCCTGGCGCAAAGCGCGAAAGATCATCCTCCTCAGAGCCTACTCAGCGAGCGGAGGCCCGATACCGCGGAGCCACCGCAACGACAGCGGAAGAGTAGAGAGTGTCCCCTTTTGTG
>JAPLUH010000261.1 GCA_026397675.1 Verrucomicrobiota bacterium | reverse complement strand
CCGCCCGACAGAGGCTCAGGGGCCGAGCACCAATCGGGTGGTGGTTCGTGTGACCGACAATGGCATCCCGGCGCTCAGTGCCACCAACTCTTTCACGGTGGTGGTGCTGGAGATTAACCAGGTTCCCCAATTGGCTTCGGTGGACAACCAAACGGTCGAGGCATTGAAGCCGCTAGTGGTCCGCTTGTCGGCCACGGATGCCGATATCCCGACCCAGAAGTTAACCTTCGGATTGGTGGATGGTCCTGCGGGAATGTCTGTGGATCCAGTCGCGGGCATCGTGTCTTGGACTCCTTCGTTGGTTCAGGCCTCAGCTCAATATCCGGTGACGGTGTCGGTGAGTGACGGGATCCGTCTGGTCACTCAATCGTTCGAGATCAAGGTTCAATCTGCCAACCAGGCTCCGTTCTTTATTAGCCTGGTGAACCGGAATGTACGGGAACTCAACACGGTTAACTTCAAGTTGATCGGGCGTGATCTCGACCAACCGGCCCAGCAGCTGACCTATGGTTTGGTGAGCGGCCCTAGCGGCTTGGTGGTGAGCGAAGCGGGGCAATTGACATGGACTCCGACCGAGGCGCAGGGCCCAAGCACCAACACCATTGCGGTGCGGGTGACCGACAATGGCACTCCGTCACTGAGCACTACCAACGTGTTCACTATTTTAGTCGCCGAGGCCAACACTGCGCCGACGCTGGTGAATGCCTACAATCGATTTATCCTAGAGAGTGTGGGTCTCAACTTTACGCTCATCGGGCGGGACGCCGATCTGCCTGCTCAAAAGCTGACCTACACGCTGGTGAGTGGTCCGCAGGGACTAACGATGAGTGATGCCGGCGTCATTGCTTGGAGCCCGACGGAAGAGCAGGGGCCCAGCACCAACACGGTGGTGGTGAAGGTGACTGATAGTGCTCCGTCACCGTTGAGCACGACGGCCAGCTTCGTGGTGACGGTGCGCGAGGCCAATGCGCCACCGGTTTTCCCATCGACCAATTTGACCGTGGTCGCACAGAGCAAGCTCTCCGTGAGCCTCAAGGCAACCGACGTAGACATCCCCGTACAAATCCTGAGCTACCGCTTGGAGCGGGGTCCTGAGGGATTGACGGTCTCCACCAACGGCCTGTTGGAATGGACCCCGGCCAGCGCATTGGCCAATACGACCAATATCGTGACCGTCTCGGTCAGCGATACGGTGACCCGCACTCAGACCACCTTCCGGGTCCTTGTCCGGCCGGTGGGTTCTGGGCCGGGATCGGAGACCAAGGCCATTCAGAAGACTTACCTCGCACTCGTCGTTCAGCCTGACCAGACGTTGTCGTTGAAGGTCGTCGGGCCCGCGGGTGGGCGCTTCCGGGTCGAGTCCACCACGTTGTTGGGAGTGGAGTGGCAGACGGTGGATTCCATCGGGGAGATCCAGACGCTGGGCGAAGACGAGCCAGTGGTGGTTCCGATCCCCGTGGAGGGAACCGGCGACTTCCGTCAGTTCCGCCTGAAGAAGCAATAGTCACCGGGCTTTTGCCCTGATCATCCGCCGCCGATGGCCTAGTGCCTCGGCGGCGGTCTTTTTTGATCATGACGCTCTGGGAGGGGGATCGGCCGTATCGTTCTCAGAAAACCTATCGGGGCATGGCCCGGATTTTCTGTTTCGACCTCGGCTCGCAGCAAACCAACGGTTAAAGACTCGACCGCGCCTGGCGAACCGCCGCGATGGCCGCCTCGGGAGTCTCGGCCGTGGCGGTGATGTGTCCCATCTTTCGACCAACCCGTGCGGAGCTCTTGCCGTACAAATGCAGTTTGAGGCGGGGGTTTGACAGCGCGTGTTCCCACCGGGGAGGACCGTCCTTCCAGACATCGCCCAGTAAATTGGCCATGGCGGCGGGGCTTTTCAGTTCGGTGGATCCCAGCGGCAGACCGCACACCGCCCGGACCTGCTGTTCAAACTGGCAGGTGACGCAGGCATCGAGGGTGAGATGGCCTGAGTTGTGGGTTCGGGGTGCCAATTCATTGACGATGAGCCGCCCGTCGCGGGTGACGAACAGCTCGACCGTCAGCAAACCGATCACATTCAGCGCCTCGAGGATGTCCCGGCTCAAAGTGCGGGCTGCGGTTTCCAATGCGGCCGGGATGCGAGCCGGCGACACAGTCACATCCAAGATGTGGTTGGCATGGACATTCTCGAACACCGGGAACGTTGCGAATTGTCCATCCATCGTCCGGGCTCCCACCACGCTGACCTCCTGAGCGAAATCGACAAAGGCTTCGTAGATGCCTTCTGCGCCCCCCAGACCGGCATAAGCCTCGGAAACCTCTGAGGCGGACCGAAGTGTTCGTTGTCCCTTACCGTCGTAGCCGAAGCTGGCGGTCTTGAGCACCCCGGGCAGTCCCAGATCGCAGGTAGCGGATTGGAGATCTGCCAGCGAATGAATGGCCCGGAACGGGGTCACCGGGAATCCGTGGTCTTGGAGAAATCCTTTTTCCCGTAACCGCTGTTGGGTGATGTGCAGCACCCGGCCCTCGGGTCGTACGGGAACCAACTGGGCACAGGCCTCACTGGTGGCGCTGGGGACATTCTCGAACTCGAAGGTCACCACATCCACAGATCGGGCGAAGACTTCGACTTGTTCGAGATCCTCATACGGAGCCACGAACGTGCGATCGGCGACCGGGGCTGCGGGAGAACCGGCCTCCGGGCAGAAAATGTGGATTTTGTAGCCCAGTCGTCGGGCGGCGATGGCGAACATGCGCCCCAATTGCCCCCCGCCTAGAACTCCTAGAGTGGCTGTCCCTTATCCGAAGAGCCTGTCCCTTATCCGAAGAGCCTGTCCCTTGTCCGAAGAGCCTGTCCCTTGTCCGAAGAGCCTGTCCCTTGTCCGAGGAGCCTGTCCCTTGTTGGGTGGGTCAAAATGGCGCGATGGGGTAAATTGGGGCTTTCCTGAGCTTTTTGGGGCTGGTTGCATTTCCGGGATGTCGAAGACTGCGTTTTTGTTCGCGGGCCAGGGGGCTCAGTCGGTGGGGATGGGCAAAGACCTCGCCGCGACGTTTCCAACGGCCAGGGCACTGTTCGATCAGGCGAATCAGGTCCTCGGCTACGATTTGGCCTCGATCTGCTTCGAGGGACCGGAGTCAGCGTTGACGCTAACTGAGAATGCCCAACCGGGAATTTATCTGATGAGCTGGGTGGCCTTGAGGTTGCTCCAAGAACGGCTGCCCACGTTGCAGGCAGATGCGACCGCCGGCTTGTCGCTGGGGGAATTCACGGCGCTGGCTGCTGCGGGAGCGATGTCATTTGAAGATGGATTGATGATCACTCGGCTTCGAGGCCGTTTCATGCAGGAGGCTTGCGATGCGACCCGCGGCGGGATGGCGGCGGTGATTGGGCTCGACGAGGGTCCGTGTCGGGAGGTGTGCGAGGCGAGCGGTGTGACGCTGGCCAATCTCAATTGCCCAGGCCAGATAGTGATTTCCGGCGATTTGGATCGGATTCCGGCCGCAGTGGAGGCGGCGAAGGCCAAGGGGGCCAAGAAGGCCATTCCTCTGACGGTCGCTGGCGCATACCATTCTCCGTTGATGGCTTCGGCCCAACCGCGTTTGTCGGAGGCGTTGGCCAATATTTCGCTTCGCAATCCGCAGGTACCGGTGGTCTCCAATGTCACTGCCCTGCCGCATGGTTCGGCCGCGACGATTTCTCCGATCCTCGTCGATCAGGTGACCTCCTCAGTGCGTTGGGAGGCGAGCATGCGCTATTTGCTCGCTCAGGGATTCACGCGGTTTATCGAATTGGGCCCGGGTTCGGCCCTTAGCGGATTCCTGCGCCGGATCGATAAGTCCGCCCAAGCCTTCAACGTGTGTGACGTCGCCAGTTTGGAAGCCACTGTCCAAGCTTTAGGAGGAGTCTGAGACACCCGTTGCTCAGAAGTGCATTGCAGAGCAGTTTGAGACATGAGCGATCGGGAAACTGAATTGGAAGCCCCCAGCAATCCAGAGACGGGACGGGCTGAAGAACATCAGTTGCCCCCAGATTTCATCTTTGTGCTGTGCGCGGCGCTCGCCGGTGGTCTGCCCGCGGGGATCTTCACCACGTTGATCTCCGAACCGGGTCGCTCGGGGTCCCCGATTTATGGGCTCCTCCTGCCCTGGGGGATTCTGCCGTTTTTCTTGGTGCTGGTGGCAGGATGGCAGGGGCGTCACTCACCGGATTTGCGACGGTTGGCGTGGTTTACGTCTGCGGCATCGTTGTTGGGCCTGGTGGCCCACGGCTACGCGTTCTTCTTTCTCGCTGGCTTCCACGATGCCCGAAAGTGGTTTTTAATTGTGCCTTTGTGGCAATGGGCCCTCATCGCCCGACCGGCCTTGCGTTGCGCATTCCACTCCCGTACCGGGTCCTGAGGCTATTGGGCTGTAGGCGTTCCTGACCGACACTAAGCCCACCCTTGGCCCGAGCCCGCCCCGCGTCACTGCCTTCCGAAGAGATTTGGTGCGGCGGCCTGTGCGAGTTCACGGCTGCGCTGATGGATTTCCAAACCGGTGCTACAGCCCAATGCGAACTGAG
This sequence comes from Verrucomicrobiota bacterium, assembly GCA_026397675.1. Classification (GTDB taxonomy): domain Bacteria; phylum Verrucomicrobiota; class Verrucomicrobiia; order Limisphaerales; family UBA9464; genus SXXZ01. The sequence goes on along the minus strand of JAPLUH010000261.1, from coordinate 1,911 downwards.
CAATTTCTTGGGCTTCAGAAAGCCGCAAGCGGCGCAGGAGGAACTTCACGGCCGGAATGAGCGCTGGCGTGACGCTCAGTTCATGCACGCCCAGCCCCACCAGCAGTGGGACCAGGGCCGGTTCTCCGGCCATTTCACCGCACACCCCGACCGGGCGTCCGTGTCGGTTGGCTGCTTGCACCGTCATGTGTATGAGGCGCACCACTGCCGGATGAGTGGGTTGATACAGGCGAGCCACGCGCTCGTTGAGCCGGTCGACCGCGAGGGTGTAACCGGTGAGATCGTTGGTGCCGATGCTGAGGAAATCCGATTCCCGCGCCAGGTCCTCGGCGATGAGCGCTGCCGAGGGAATTTCAATCATCACGCCGACAGGCACGGAATCGCAGAACGGGATTCCTTCGGCCCGAAGTTCTTCTTTGCAGGAGGCCAGGATAGTTTTGGTCGCCCGTAACTCTTCCAGGGCCGACACCATGGGTAAAAGAATTCGCACCTTCCCGTGGCACCCGGCTCGAAGGATTGCTCGGAGTTGGCCGCGGAATAGTTCCGGGCAGTCCAAACTAATGCGGATGGCCCGCCATCCCAGAAATGGGTTGGGTTCGCCCTGGCGCTGGAGGTCTCCAGGCATCTTGTCTCCGCCGAGGTCCAAGGTGCGGATGATGGCGGCTTGGCCCGGGCGCGTCTGTGAAGCCACCGCACGGTACGCCTCAAATTGTTCTTCTTCGGTCGGTGGAGTGCTGCGGTTGAGGAAAAGAAATTCAGTCCGGAACAGGCCGATGCCATTGGCTCCGCTCGCTTGAACCGAGGCCATGTCTTCGGGCCCTTCAATGTTGGCCTCGAGAAGGATGGGGTGCCCGTCGAGCGTCACCGCCGGTTGTTCACGCAGCAGTGCGAGCTTTTCTTCGAAGAGCGCACGGCGTTGCTTGAGTTGACCGTACTCGAAGAGTGTCTGATCGGTTGGGTTGAGTGTGAGCACTCCGCCGTGGCCATCCAGCAGTGCGTACTCACCGTCCTGAACGGAGTCGAGCAGGGGGCCGAGTCCGACGACCGCTGGGATGCCCATTTTCCGGGCCATGATGGCGGTGTGGCTGGTCTTGCCGCCGGCTTCGGTGGCGAAGCCGAGGACATGCTTCCGATCCAACAGGGCCGTCACGCTCGGAGCGAGATCGTGGGCCACCAAAATGCAGGGCTCGGAAAGTTTCTCGAGGTCGTGCTCTTGGACTGCACCCGAGAGGTGATCCAGCACTCGACCGGCCACGTCGCGCAAATCTGCGGCTCGCTCCCGCAGGTAGGCGTCATCTACCGAACTCAGCACCAAGACGTACTTTTCAAACACGTCATGGAATGCGGCCTCTGAACAACTGTGCTCGCTGCGGATCTTGCGCAGAACTTCGTTGAGCAAGGTGGAGTCTTCCAGCACCAGCAGGTGAGCCTCGAAGAGGCCGGCCTCGTCGGCTCCCATCGCCGCGGAAACCTGATCTCGCACCTTTTGGATGTCATGCCGGGTGCCCAGAAGAGCCCGGTTGAGGCGCTCGACCTCGCTCTCAATTGCCTCGGGCGCGACCTTGTCCCGCGAGATCTGACGTCGGACCTGCCCTACCCGCAAAATGCGGGCATGAGCCACACCATCCGAAACCGCGATTCCGTGGTAGGTGCGCGCTCCCGAACGGGTTGGTTGCTCGACCATGGTGCTGAGGCTATCGGCCGGAGGGTGGGTGCGTGAACCATTTTTGTCTCGAAGGGTCCTGGAATTTGGACCGGGGATTCGTGCCTTGACCTCCGATCGATCGACCGCGACAAGAGTTCCATGCACCTCCGAATTCCTCCTGACTCCGTCCGTCTCTTGCTGGCCACCGCTGCAATAGGGTTGTTTTCAACCGGGTGCGCCTACTTGCATTCCGAGGCCTCTACGCC
>JAPLUH010000424.1 GCA_026397675.1 Verrucomicrobiota bacterium | reverse complement strand
CGCAGTCGAGTGAGATTCGCTCACCGCACGGGCACTCTACGGTGACCTTTTGAACTAAATCACCCACTCGGGTGACCACGATGCCGGGCGCCTTGGGTTCCTGAGTCTCAACAGGAGGCACCACTTCGGAAGCATACAAATCCCGCAACGAAATTGGCCGCGTCTTGGTCATTATTCGTGGAGAACGAATGCCAGAAAGGATTGCTTCTATCACGGCCTCATCGAGTCCCATCCGAAGGGCGTCCGACAGATCCGCCAGCGCCTTGTCCGCGGGAATCAACACCGAGGATTTGGTGTCGACCGGTGGCGTGACCGGTGAAAATTCCGGGGTAGCCGTAGCCGGAGCCGAAGCCTGGGCAAACTCGTACCGAGGAAATGGAATAAACTCAGCAGCCATGGTCACTCGGTCTTGGGAGTCGGCTTCCCGGCCCTCACCACAATTGTCACCCGCCGGTTGCCCGGATCATCACGCAGGCGATCCGGCAGCGGTTGTTCGCTACCCATTCCTGAAATCTTGCGAATCTGTGAGGATTTCACTCCAAAAGATTGCAGCAATTGGCGGGCCGAGTTAGCTCGAATGGCTGACAATTCCCAAGGATCCCCATCTCCGGTGCCCGCCTCGCCAGCGGTATGACCATTCAGTTCCAACTCCACCTGAGGATAACGAGCCAACTCCCAACCCACGGTCTCGAAGACCAATTGACCATACTCGGTCATGCCCCGTGCCCCGGCTTGAAAGAGCGGTTTCCCAGGACTATCGAAGAATGTGATGAGCAGGCCTTCACTCGAGCGCTCCACCTTGACCGAACGAGTGTCCTTCCATTCGGGATTCTCCATAACGGCCCGTTCCAAGCGTTCATCCAGTCGTTGCATGAACTCCAGCGGAACGGCCGATTGATTTTCGAAGAGCTTTGAGCGGTTCTGAGCGCCATCGGATTCAGAGGTCTTCTGAGGCATCACACCCAAGGAGTTCTTAACCGTGGACATCATCCGGTTGCGGAAGTAGCTGGCCAGTTCGCCCTTGGTCTTCTCGTCTTGGGCGACAATCCACATGACCATGAAAAAGGCCATCATGCCCGTGACAAAGTCGGCATAAGCCACTTTCCATGCACCTCCTCCTCCTGCTGCCATAGGTCAGATTTTTTAGGAAAACAAACTCACTTCATGGTCTTCAGCATCGTCTCCAATTCGGAGGATGCTGGGCGAACGTCGTCACTGAGGACGCGGCGACCGACTTCGCAGGCCAACAACGGAGCAGCTCCGTTGGCGAAGCTCACGGTGGCTTCCTTAATCACATTCATATACATGGCCTCAGCGCGGCCGATGAAATCGATATTCGTGGCCAAGGGTGCCACCACGCCGTAGGAAGCGAAGATGCCGTAGAAGGTTCCGCACAGCGCCGAGCTAATGCTCGCTCCGACGACCGTGGTTCCTTGGTCGATCTTACCCATGGTCAACACGATGCCCAACACCGCGGCAACGATGCCGAAGGCCGGCATTGAGTCGGCCACCTTACCCAAAACTTCCACTGGCTCATGATGCTCGGCATGGGCCGTGACCAGGGATTGCTTCATGAGTGACTCCAACTGATCGGGCTTAATGCGTCCATCCACTACGGGCTTCAGTCCATCGCACAGAAAGTCCATGGCGTGGTGGTTGCTATAAAACTTAGGGTACTTCTTGAAGAGGCTGCTTCCAGCCGGGTTCATTACGTGTTCTTCCAGGGCGATCATTCCGCCGCGGCGCCCGAGCACGAAGAGTTCATAGAGGCACTTTAGCAATTCCTCGTAGTGGCCCTTGTTGTAAGGAGCCCCTTTGAGGGTCGCTGTTAAACCGTGGACGATTCCTTTCAGCGTCTTGACCGGGGCCATGATAACCAAGGCTCCGGCTCCCATCCCAAAGATGGGAATGACCTCTCCGGTATGATACAGTCCCGCTGGGTTGCCACCGTTCATGACGAAGCCAAGACAGGTGAGACCGATGATGATGACGAATCCGATGATGACGACCATAGGGTTTAGATGGGATTGACTCGCTTGATGTAGGCACTCAGGGCAGAGACGGCCTGCACATGGATTTGGCAGGCGCGGGCTTCGGTGAAACCGAGGATCTCTCCAATATCTTTTAATCGGAGACCCTCGTAATAGAACATGTTCAGAACCTTCTTCTGGACGTCGGGGAGCACTTGGATCCGGTCGCGGATCTGTTGATGCAATTCCCGTTGAAGGAGCATTTCAGAGGGGCCCTGCTGATTCAGGTCCGCCAACTCCCGTGAAGGCAGCTCATCGCTCGCCAAAAAGGCAGGTTCCGAAAGACTTTCAAAAATCACTCCGCGCAACCGATCGAGCAGTTGTCGATACTCCGGCATGCCGATTCCCAGTCGCGAGGCGATTTGATCCTCGGAGGGCGGCCCGCCTAGTTCGGTGGTCAGCGTATCGATGGTCTCTTCGAGCGCTTGGCGCCGAGCCAAGTCAGACCGGGAGAGCGGACTAATACGGCGCAACTCGTCGAAGATCGCGTTTTTGATGCGGATGCGCGCAAAATGAGGGAAGGAAGCCCCTTTGAGCGGGTCATAGGTTCTTCCGGCTTGGACTAGGGCGAAAAGCCCGAGATTAATCCAATCATCGAGGTCGGTGCCCGCGGGGAGCGCCGGGCAGTACCGTTGAACAGTTCTGACCACCAGAGGGGCGTATCGGCGCAGTAAGTCCTCCTCACCATCGGCGGGACCGACGCTGTCCCGGTAGCTGTGCAGCGCCCGAACCTTGTGGGTCAAGGAACTCAGCACGGTCGGTGCTTCGGTGAACTCAGTGGCTGGCATTGCCCCTCGTAGTCACTGGGTTTTCTGCAGGCGTCTTCTCGTCACCGCTGGTGGCGGCGGAGTCCGATTCTTGGCTGGCGCGATAAATTAGTCGGCACCATTGGCGAGAAATGAGCGCCATAACGCCGCCCGAGATGGCCGCATGAAAGAGGCTGTCCAACCAGTCAACGCCATTGAAGAGCGAGATCGCCAGCAGCAGCAGGGCGACTCCCGTTCCAATGGCAGCGCTGACGAGTTGAATCATACGTTCAGGGACTCCAGGCCCTTCGAACGGGACTGAAGAACTTCGAGGATGGCGTCATCACTCATAAAGGGCTTCTGGGCATCCAACTCGCCCTCCCACTCAATCATCGCAGATGAGAGAAGTCGGGCCTTCATGGCAGGATGAGTGGGAACTTCGTCTTGAGAGGCGCGGCTGCGGACCAAACGCATCTCCCGTTCTAGCCAAGACACCGACGACAAAGGTGTGTGAAGCTCTCGAGGCAAATCGACCACCGAGAGTGTCGAGGCCTGAGCCGGAGCGGGAGTCTTTACCCACGATGAAATGGGGTGTCCTTCGGCCAAGTGCTTCGCCCAGCCGTCGGCCAAAATCATCGGATCGCCACGGAATCCCGGGTGAGACCGTCGAGTTTTGGTGTTTGATGTAGCCCCACGCACTCGTGACAAAAACTGCCGTTGGCAAATCTGCAATCGGGCTTGTGGCCATTGAGTGGCGGCGGCCTCGAAAAGCCCGGGGGTCATCCGTGCGGTTAACCCGCAAATCTCCCCCATGCCTCGTTGATCCAGAGCTCGAAAAATCTCAGTCCAGTTCGGATTGCTGGCCGCACCCAAGGTGAAATCGGCGACCATGCGATACCCATGCTGATCGACGGCGACCAAGCAAGTGGCCGGCAGGCACTCGGATCCAGAGTTTTGGCTAATTCGCTCCCGCCACGTCAGCACGACAAGCCAGAAGTGCCTCGGGAGCCTCCGGCGTCGCCAACCGCGGATCTGAGAATCCAGAGTTAGGGCAGCCCGCTCGACTTGCGACTCGTCAAAGCGCAATCCGCACCGCTCATCCAGCCAATCTCTGGCGGCATTCGGTGCCTCTCTCCGGAGCACCGCTGCGGCGACGGCCACCTGTCGGGCCCGATCCATCCAGGTGCCCTGATCTAGCGGCGGCGGGCGAAACGGTGTGAAAACAACATTCCCCTCATCCGGCGACCGAGATCCCGGGGTCGAAGCGGGAAACTCATGAGGCAAATTGGCGACGAGTTCCCGCAGGATTGAAGCCAACCGCGAGTGCCCTTCGCGGTTCAGTACCTGGATCGGGTTCTGGGGAGTCACGGAATGCTGAAGTTCCATGGCAGGTGAGTTTTCCAAAGTCATGGAAGCAATGATGAATAGGTGGTCACGTGTACCAGAGAGTTATTGGCAACCATCGGCGCGGGCGGTGCTGCCTCACCCCGCTCCTCGACTTGCATCCCCGGTTCGGCGGTGATGCCACTCACGCGAAGGAAGTCGTGAATGTAGCGGGCTGAAAGAGCGACGGCCCCGGAATTGGGGTAAGACTTAGGGGCGGGATCGGTCACGATTCCGAGGATCTGACCCGAGACATCGAGCACCGCAGCTCCCACCGTGGAAAGGGGCATCCGGTCTGACAGCGTAAAGTAGCGTGGATCGGCCTTGAGCCCAGAGTTGCGAGCAATACGGGATCGATGGGCGCTAGGTTGAAGCGTGTCGCGCGAACTGGCTCCCGGCTCCATGTGCATGCAGAACACCCAAGACCCGGGTCTTATGGAACTACGGTTGGTCTGGACAGCCAGCGAGTGGAACGAGCGGGCTCCACCTTGGATTTGAATAATAGCCAAGCCCAGGACTGGATCCACCTTGACGGGAGTTGCCCGGAGTTTGCCCCCGACAATGCTCACTGTAATGTTGCGGGAAGAACTGGATACATGCCGGGCGCTGGTCAGAACATGCCCCGCTCCGGACACAATGAAACCCGCTCCGAAGGCGCTCGGCATCTCATCGGTCATCCGGGCGTTGGCTTGAATGGCGGCCACCCCGTCGTCCCGGAAGGTTGAGGCAACGGGTTTGAACTCGTTCACCAAGGTCCGTCCGCGATCCAAGTCGATCGGGGCGATAATTCGCATCAACTGACGTCGAGCGGCCGAGGCCACCTCCAGACCACTCACCTCAGAAAGAGTCCACCAACGGTAAGCCTCGGCCATGTCCGGCTTCATGACTCGCCCTCGGTAGTAATACTGACCCAGAAGGTACTGAGATTCGCGGTGCCCGTGTTCGGCCGCCTTTCGCAGGTAGTTCTCGGCCATGACCGGATTCTGAACACTGCTTCCCGAATCGTAGATCACCCCCAATTGATACTGGGCGGGCACGAAATCAGAGTCTGCTGCCCTGCGGTACCATTGGATGGCCCGGGACAGGTCCACCGGAGCTCCACGACCATAATGATAGAGGCTTGCCAAACTGCACATCGAAGGAACAAAGCCGTGCTCCGCAGCTCGGGTGAACCAAACCACTGCGTTGGACGCCTGGTTTTGATCCAAATTAAGTTGTCCCAATAGGTGCTGAGCGGCGACGAGTCCTTCACCGGACGCATGATCCAGGTATTTCCGGGCAGCAGACCAGTCCAAGGGCAATCCATTGGTTCCGGTGTAATAGCTGCGCCCCAAGTTATAGAGGGCCACGGGATTTCCCAATTCAGCGGCCTGCCGGTAGTAAGACATGGCCTTGGCAATGTCTTTGGGCACTCCCCGTCCCGTCTCATGCAAGTACCCCAAATTCACCAATGCAGGTGAACTCTGGCTCTGGGCCGCCCGTGAATAGGCATCCAAAGACATCGGGGCAGAACCCGTCACCTGTTTGAGTTGGTTGGATAAACCGACGTTAAACCAAGACCAAGACGCATCCGATGGTCCAGCGGTGTCAGGAACCTGCACCATGGGCGGGAACGCATCGCTGGCTGCGACGTTGCCGGGAGCCGGAGAGGGTCCGTCAGCGATTAAAACCGATTGAGCGGGTTGTGCGGGTTGTGCGGGTTTCTCAATAGGTGGATCGACTGCCCACAGCGAACCACCGACCGCGGAGAGCATCGCAATCACAAGAAGTCCAGACAGAGCCCTTTTCACTCGGGTCTCCGTGGATTGCATTGTTCGCGATACCAACATCTCGCTAACTCGCAGCAACTCGCAGGCCAATCATTCTCCAGGGATCTATGGCACGACCCGTGCTGCGGGGATGGTATGACCGAAGCGCTGTTTGGCAGCGTCAATTACATGGCGGAGAAGCGAAGTCTGGATGCGTGCGTCGAACGGCAGCGCGCCCTGGCGTCGAACATCGCCAATTTGGAGACGCCCGGATTTCGGCGGATGGACGTCCCTGCTCAGTTTCGCAGCCAGCTCTCTGAGGCGGTCCGTCGGCAGGATGTTTCCACAATGAACACGCTTCGGCCCAGTGCTGTGGTCGACTCGTCCGCTCCAGCGCGGACCCCCGATGGCAATTCAGTCAACCTGACCGACGAGTTGATTGCCATGCAGGACAACGGTTTAGAGCACAGCCTGCATGTTCAAATGATTTCAGGTCGCATGTCCCGGCTTCGGGCCGCCATTAGCGGGAGGATGTCATGAATCTTATTCCGGGAGCCAATAGCGCATCGCAGGGACTCCGCGCCGAGCAAGTTCGACTGGAAATCATCAGTCAGAACATTGCCAATGCGCGCACCACAAAGACCGCCGATGGCGGGCCTTACCAGCGGCAGTCAGTCCGATTTAAGGCGGCCCTCGGCGATGCCATGGCAGCGCAGTCATCGTCTTCGGCTAAGAATGAACCGACGCTAGAAATCGTTAAAGACCCCCGCCCTGCCGTCCGGGTCTACCAACCCGGTCATCCCGACTCCGACAAAGAAGGTTTTGTGGCGTATCCCGCCATCAATATCCACGAGGAGATGGCAGACCTGATTTCCGCCAACCGTTCGTATGAGGCCAACATCGCCGTCATGCGCAACGGACGGGCTTTGGCACAACAAGCCCTCTCCATTGGGAAGCGCTGAGCACTGACTGACACCAGCCCGCCACCATGACTCCCATCACCAACAGCTTTTCCAGTAATCTCGCCGCAGCCTGGGCACGGCCCACGATGGCCAAGTCGGCTGGGACGGCCTCCAGTGTCGCTGGCGAAACTTCCGTTGCAGCACCCGGATCCCGATTTGGGGACATGCTCTCCGAAATGGTGCAGAAGACCGACGCCAGTCAGAAGACCTCCGCCGCAACGACCGGCGCCATGCTTTCCGGCCAAAACGTGCCGTTGCATCAAGTGATGATCTCCTCAGAGGAGGCCAGTATTTCGTTCCAGCTGATGCTGGAGGTCCGCAATAAGCTGCTCGATGGCTATCAGGAACTCATGCGCATGCAGGTCTGAGATCGCCCCCTAAATCCAATTGCAGACCCGAGTCCAAGTCTAGAAGCCCCCTTTGATTTCACCCATGGAAGTTGTCGAAAAACTGACCAAGCAGGTGCGAGAAATCCTCGCCAAACTGAGCGTCACCCAGCAGGTGTTGTTCGGTTTGGCAGGTCTCGGCATCGTGATTGCCGGTGTCGCCGTCGCGCTGCTCGGGGGCCGGACCGATTGGCGCCTGTTGTACGGTCGACTGGACGCCGCTGAAGTGGGTCGGATTGTTGGTGTCCTAGAAGCCCAAAAGGTTCCTCACCGCATTGTCTCAGGTGGAGCGGCGATCCAGGTATCCGCCGAACAAGTTCATTCCCTGCGGGCTCAGCTCGCTGCCAAGGGCATGCCCAAGGCCGACGGAACGGGGTTCGAAATTTTTGACCGACCGGCCTTCGGCATGTCGGACTTCGTTCAAAAAGCCAATTATGTCCGAGCCCTTCAGGGAGAATTGGCCCGCACCCTGCAGCAAATCGACGGTGTCGAGAGTGCTCGGGTGATGATCGTTCTCCCCGAACCAATTCCGTGGAAGGTTTGCAGGCTCGCGATGTCACCGTGGTGGACAACTACGGAGCGATTCTATCTGAGCCTTCCGATGAAGGCGGCGGGGCTTCGGCGGTCAGTGGTCAGTTGCAGCAGCGCAAAAATATTGAGCGGTACCTGACTGAGAAACTGCGCTCCATGTTCGAGACCATCCTTGGACCGGGCCAGGCCGTGGTGCGTGTGTCGGCTGAGATCTCTTTCGACGCAGTAACGCGCAGTTCCGAATACTATGATCCGGCCGGATCGGTTCCCAAGAACCAGAAGAGGACGCAGGAGACCACCGATTCCCTAAATCCCGTCGCTGGCGGTGTGGCTGGGGTCGCCCCCAATACCGGGACAAACTTGAATTCAGCCGGAACTCTGGGTTCCCGCCTTCAGAAACTCGATCAGACCGATGATTTCTACGTCAGCCGCAGCCAAACCAATGTCGTCGCTGGCATCGGTGGCCTCCGCAGGGTGAGTGCGGCGGTGTTCGTGAACCAACGCTTCGAAGGCAAAGGAGCCGATCGCAAGGCTGTTCCGAGGACCCAGTTAGACATGGATAAACTCAAACGGGCCGCAGAACGCGCTCTGGGTCTGCCGAAAGGTGACGAGGCTCTGGGAGATGTGGCTGTAGAGGAACTCTCCTTCAACGAAGAACCCAAGATCGAGGAGACCGCACGGTTGGATCGAGACGCTCTCTGGTTCAAGGGTGTCGAAGCGGCCCGCGTGGGTGGTATGTTGCTGGGTTCCATTCTGATCCTGTTCTTGCTCTGGCGAATGCTGCGGCGTGGTTCTGAGGAGATGATCGCCGCCGGTGTCCCCGTCGGCCAGTTGATGGCAGGCCAGCAAATGATTCTGGCCAACGGCATGGTGATGGCTGGGGGCGTTCCAGGGGCCGCAGGAGTCGGGGCAGCGGTGGCCGGCGCACCTGCGTCAGCCAAAACTGACTCAGATACCAATGAAGAGGATGAAGCCAACGAGGCTGCCCAGGAGCAGAAGAAGAAGATGAAGATGGACTTCGGATTGAGCAAACAGCGTCCGGAACGTGTCACTCTCGAAGTACTCAAGGACCTGATCCGGGACAACCCACAAAAGATGACTCAAGCCGCGCGTGCTTGGCTCACAGCCAAGCCTGAGGAGGACGGCGAATGAGCGGCATGGAAACAGCCGTCCGGGACATGCTGCGTGGGAAAACCGTTCCAACAGGTCCCGTTCGTCTCACTCCCTCGCAGAAGATGGCAGCCCTACTGGTGCTGCTGGGCGAGGAGAGCGCCAGCATCTTGCTCAAGAGTCTCGATGACAACGAACGCGAACTCGTTTCATCGGAAATGGTCAATTTACCACTGATGACCGTTGAGCAGCAGACCTCCGTGCTCAAGGAGTTTACGGAGATGGCCATTCAAGCCAATTCCGGGGTCAGCGGATCGGTCGAATACACGCGGATGGTGCTCGAGAAAGCAGTGGGTCTCTTCAAAGCAGCCGAGGTTATCGGCCGCGTGGGCACTCGGCGTACCTCGGTGGCTGCCATGCAGCAAATCATCGATCTCGATGCCACCTCCATTTGCAATCTCCTCAAGGAGGAGCAACCGCAGACCGTCGCGCTGGTGGTCAGTTATTTGACGGCCCAGAAGGGGT
>JAPLUH010000006.1 GCA_026397675.1 Verrucomicrobiota bacterium | reverse complement strand
ACAACGCCATCACCGAAAGCCCGGTCATCCGCCGCCACACTCGGCCCACCGCAATCCAAGGAGACATGGCACGAAGCTGATCCAGCCGGGCCCGATGCATCAACCTGGAAGGCTGGAATGCGGGCGTCGTCTTCAACAGAGGGTTCACAACCCCGGGGTTGCCAGAGCGTAATCGTGGCCCACATTAGTGGTCGTGAAAGCCGTCCTTCTCGCTATGTCCCTCTCTCTCTTTCCTTTCTTGGGCAACGCCGCCGAAAAACTCGCCGTCGGAGCCAAGGTACCGGCCGTCACCTGCAATGATCAGGACGGCAAGCCCGTGGAGTTGGCCAAGGCCGGAGCACAGGGTTACCTGTTGGTGTATTTCTACCCCAAGGCCAGCACCCCGGGCTGCACCAAACAGGGCTGCTCTCTGCGCGACGCCTGGAGCCAACTGCAGAAACAGGGAGTCAAGGTCTACGGCGTGAGTACCGACAACGAATCGAGCCAGAAGCAATTCAAGGACGAGCAGTCCTTTCCCTTCGCCCTCTTGGCCGACAAGGACAAGGCCGTGACCGAGGCCTTCGGCGTGAAGAACCTCATCGGCATGGCCAGCCGCTCGGCCTTCCTCTTCAAAGACGGTGTGTGCGTGTGGGTGGATCCGAAGGGCTCGACCTCCGATCAGGCCGAACAAGTGCTGACTTTCATCAAGACCCAGAAGCACTGAGGGAACTTGCAAAACGGGGTCATCCTCAAACCCGGGGGTGAATTTTCAGGTCTGGGTGCATTCCTCGGCGCTTTCGGAGAAATCGCCCTACCTCGGAAGTGCGCGGGTGAGGTGAGGTTTGTGGCGGGAATCCGGGATGCAGCCTGATGCACCTCCTAAATGGGGACCGAAATAGGGACCGATCTCCGGGCGATTCGGCTCTACGGCGGTCCAAGTCCGCGGACGTGGCACTTTCGGAGAAATCGCCCTACCTCGGAGGCTGCACCTACCCATCCGGGCTCAGCGCGCGCGTGGCGTGTCCGGGATGGGGTTCGGCAAAGGGCTGACAGACGTCCCGCCTGCTCGCTGTGCCCACAAGTTGTCCACCGAGTAGAGGGCCAGAGCCGCCCAGATGAGCAAAAAGCTGTAAAGCCGCGTCCGGCTCAACGGTTCATGGTACACCCAGACGCCGAGGGTCAACTGAAGGGTCGGGGCCACATATTGCATCACACCCAAGGTGGAGAGGCGGATGCGTTGGGCCGCATGGGCGAACAACAGCAGCGGGATGGCCGTGATCACCCCGGAACTCAGGATGAGCGCATGCGTCGCTGCATCCACCCGACCCAGGGCGCCGGAGCCCTCGACTTGCCTCCACACCAAGAACCCCAGCGCGGCCGGAGCCAGCAGCAAGGTTTCCACCGCCAAGCCCGGAATGGCCCCGAGGGCTGACTGCTTGCGCAAGACACTGTAACCACTCCAACTCCCCGCCAAGGCCAGCGCGATCCAGGGCACCCGACCTGCCTGGGCCACCATGGAGCCCACACCGACTGCCGCCAGACCCACGGCGATCCACTGCACCCGGCGCAGTTGTTCCTTCAGCAGGAAACGACCGGCCAGCACACTGAAGAGCGGCACCAGAAAGTATCCCAGACTGGTTTCGACAATGTGGCCGGTGTTGACGCCCCAGACATACACCAGCCAGTTGGTCGTCAGCAGCAGCGACGCCAGCATCAGCCGCGCAGCACCCCGGACCGTGGACAACGCCGACACCGCCGAACCCCACCCCTCTCCCCGGACCACCATCAACAAGGCCAGCAACGCCAGCGACCACAAGTGCCGATGGGCGATGAGTTCCAGTGAATCGATGGCCGCCAAGCGTTTCCAATACAGCGGCACCAAGCCCCACAGCAGGTAGCAACCCAGCGCGGCCAACGCCCCGGAACGGGCCGAAGCCCCCGATGTCTCAACAGTCCCACGCACCGCCCCACCCTGGATCCAAGCCCTCGTCGCTGACAACCCCAGTCGCCGAGCTTGCTCCGGGTTCTCAGTTCCTTCGACTGGCACCATCGACTTCCACAAGAGTGAGAAATACGTACAACCGGTTCTGGTGGATTCTGGAGGATTCAGATCGGAAGAAACGACCCAAAAACGGGAAATCGCCCAGGATGACGCGCTGACCGCGATTCCTTTCAAAAGAGACCAGCCGCACCGCCGACCCCAAACGGCTCAATCAAATTCAGACGTCGTTCCCGAACCCTATTTCCAGTCATGCTTGAAACCCAAAAGGCCCATTTACGTACCGGATTCGTTGCCAAGAACAGATCTCGCGATTTGATCCAGACGGCTCAATGAACGGGCTTTCCCGTCTTTCGCCGTGAAATCGATGGTACTCAAACGTTCACGCAAGATCGCTTCCGAGACCATCCCATGGCGGATCAACGATGCGATAAAGCTCAAGTCTTTCTCCCTGCCAGCGACGAGCTTGCTTATGGCCAAGTCATGGGGTTCTAGGCACCATCCGATGTTGCCTCTCGTGTTCTCGTTTTCCACTCGCACGAGGCGTTCCTGCCAACCGATTGGCAAAATGGCCGTAGTTTCATCCACACCATGGGCGTAGTAGCCGAAGGTTTCATGGAACATCGACCGCTCTCCAATCGAGCCCTCGATGACGATGGAAAGTTCAGGGCGATCTTTGGGGAACACGTCTGCCTCCATCGATACGAGCAGGTCTTCCGGCGCGTTGGGAAAAGCCCCCAAGATAGACTGGCTGCCAATCACCACGATTTCACGGACATCGGCATTGCCGGCGGCGGCACGGATGAGGTGTTCAAGCTGGTTGCGGTTCACGAGTCGGAAAGCGCTTCAAGATTTCGGTTCGCTCGGAAACAGACAAGAGACCGGCAAACGGGCTGGATTGCCTGAGACGGGTGGCCCGCTGATCGGTGCTCCGCAATACCAAGATGACTTCTGGCAGCGGCCGCTGGAGCAAGGTCTGCCACTCGATCAATACGGGGCGTACACCGGGGGAACAGGTCTTTAACCACCGATCCAGATTCGCCAAACCGCGATCCACCAAGGCGGGATTCGCCAAGAGCTTCTCCGCCGTCATCTGGTCCATGGCGAGACTTCTGAGGTCGATATTTTGGTGGTTACTCATGACTGCTCTGTGTGGTTAAACCCTGTTCCTTGGCATGGCAAGCGTCCACGACTCGCCTGTCGCGACTCGCCCCAACTCGGGACCGGCTGGAAACCCAATGGGTCGAGGGAACTTCCGATTTCTTGTGTCATCTTCGGTTCTTGGCAAGTAACCGCCCGGTTCCAATTCTGCCGCGGGGAATGCGAGATTCTTGGAATCTGCGCCCATGGCGTTTCAAAGCTCCCGCTTGTCGAAGGTCGGCATTTCGTTAACTTGCCTGCATGACAACCGTCGTGGAGGCCGTATACGAACAGGGTTGGCTAAAGCCAGTGAAACCCCTGTTGCTGCCGGAGCACTCCCGCGTGCAGTTGACGTTGACGGCGGAGGCTGCTGAAGACGGCGGACGCCAAGAATGGCTCATACAATCAGAGCGCTCGCTGATGCGGGTGTGGGACAACCCGGCTGACGATGTCTTCAATGCGCTGCTCAAGAAATGATGTCGTCCTGCTGCCGATACCATTCACAGACCTCAACAGCAGCAAGGTCAGGCCCGCCATCGTTGTGGGATTCGGTTCGTTTCCTGGCGACCTCTTCGTGGTTCCGATCACGTCCCAAGCGTTCAACTGGGATGCTCCCCTCAAGGAATGGCAACGATCCGGCCTCAACGTGCCGAGCGGGGGGAAAGCGCAACTGGCTACAGTGCATGACAGCTTGGTCCGCAAGGTGATCGGTCAGATATCCGAAGTTGATCGGTGTGCTCTCGATTCTCAGCTCCGGGTTTGGCTGGAGCTCTGAGGCCGCTCTTCCATGGTTTTTTCCGCCGACTCGCAGATCCTGCGATACGCATCAGGATTTGGGCATCGTCCTCGGTAGTCGATGCGGCACCGCAGTGGACCGGCGTCGATGGACAAGACGCCCAAGAAACCTCAAAAACAGAAGCCGTGGAATTGTTGCCAAGAACGGATCTCGCGATTTGATCCAGAGGGATCAGCGAGAGGTATGTCCTTCGTAGAGCCTATCACGCAGGTCGGGGGCAAAGGCCGCGAAATGCCGGTAATTGAGTGTGTGGATTCGGTCCGCACCGCATTTCCGGGCGGCTGCCAACAAGAGGACATCGTAGATGGCTCCGCCTCTGGCTCCCACGGAAGCGGCGGTCTTGAGCGCGGCCGCAATCTCAGTCGGGGTCAACGACACCAGTGTCAGCCGCTTGGCCACATTGACGTCCACCATCTCCGCCGCGATCGCAGGAGTGAGGCGGGAAGTGATTCGACCGCCCGTCAGGATGGCAAAACATTCCGCCAAGGAATGGGTCGAAGCGTATCCATCCCGGGTGGAGGAAAGCGCAGCCAACGCCTTCTCATGGCCGGATTCATCCTCGATCATCGCAGCCAGAAGACTGGAGCTGTCGAAGAAGTCCCTCACGGCCGCGATTCCCTCGTGGCCGCGATCGTAGCCACGGCATCGAAGGTTTGCCCGGTGCGTGGCACCACCATCAGTCCGGATTTGCGCCGCAATTGCGGCCCGGTTGGCTCCACCGGTGTCAGCTCCAACCGGTTGCCCACCAGAGCGAAACGGAGGACCGATCCAGACGAGAGATGCAGCAGCCTGCGGATTTCCTTAGGGATCACCAGTCGGCCACTTCCATCCATGGTGATCATGGCATCAGTCATGGTATCAGCGATGGCATTGTTCATGGTATTAACCATGGCACCGACTATGGCAGGTGGCAATCCTGCTCAATTCTTAGTGGGAGGCAAACGTCCCCCGCGCTCTCCCATGGAGCCGTTGTTCGCGGACGTAAAGAATGGCTGCCCCAATCGGAAATCGTTCCCTCACCCCGTTTTTGACCACGTTTTCTCGGGGGCAACCTGCAGCTCCCGGGGATCAGGCTGTCCGGTTCTAGACTTCAGATTCATGCAGTCCGTCTTTTCTCAACTCGTCCATCACGGACTTCGGCATGTAATTCGGGCCGACCGCCGGCTCTCTCGGCGCAAACACGCCAAGCTGGGCCTTCGGTTTAACGAGTGCGCAGATTTGCTCCTCCGACAAACCCACTCGCTCCCGATAAATCAACTCGGCTCCATGCTCCAACTCGTCATGGATGACGTTCATCTCGCCCAAACCACGAAAGACCCCGGTCACACGTCTGCCGTCCGTATTTTCGTAACTGTGCTCTTCCTGCTGACCCAAGGCGCACGCCTTCTGGTGTGCCTCCTCGGGCGAATCGGCTCGCACAAGCAGGGTGTTGATGTGGATGAGTGAACGCGGCTCGCCCTCGATGCGCATCTCGACGATGACATCAGCCAGATACCACTTTGCCTCTTCTGGAATATAACCCATGCGAATCCTCCGGGTGGCCTGACGATCCACTCACCGATGTCGCCAAAGTCACCCCAGCAATGACGCCCCTATCACCGACCGGCCTCTTCCGACCATCATTCTCTGCAGCGAGGGGAAAAATCATCTCGTATTTCGGGGGGCCTCGAATGGCGAGACTCCTGCGCTCTCAAGACATCAGTGACCCGGCGGCCGGAAACCGCTGATGCGATCAGCGAGTCGGCCTTACTTGAGGAATGGGTGCGAGCAAACAGACTGCACTCCTGGCGAACGAAAAGAGCCCAATCCAATTCGGAAATCATTCCCTGACCCAGTTCCCCTATGGCTAACCGATTACCGAGGTATACAGTCAGCCAATCCATTCCTCGGCCGATGCCATCGCAGGCCTGGCCGGCATCCTTCTGAACCGAAACCTTGGCACCGCCTCTGAACGCTGAGCCAAGGCGAAGCGAGGAGAAACGGCAACGCTCAGCGGCTGTGGTCGGCACCGGTTTGTGAAACGCCCCCGAAGGTCTTTGTTTTGACGTTCTTGCTGCCATACCGGCTGACGAGCGCAGCACGAGCATCCTTGAACGCGCGCACTGCAGGCTCTGGCGTACCCCCCAGAAATCCGAAATGGCCAAAGGCAACCTCAATACCCTTGGGAGTATGGATGACACGGATGGGAACATTCCTTGAGTACGAGCGCCCCTCCACCGTCGCCGGCTGCCTATTCAGCCAGTACACCCTGATGGAGTCGTTAGTGGTTGGCTCTGGGCTCGCCTTGAATCCAAGGGGCTCCACGACCGCGTCAAGAACCCGCAGAACCTCTTGCACATCCGGCCGATCGATTTCGATGGTGGCACTGTCATTCGGGCGCTGGGTCAATGGGACGCAGATGCGCCTGAGCCCGACCGGGTCGCAGCCGGTGAGAAACACCGTCATCACCATTGAAGCGACAATGAACGTCCGCAATCGGCGTCCAGCTTGCTTGAGCAGGCCATTGCTGCAGAGAGGAAAAACTCTGCCCAGAGACGTTTCACGCCGGAGGTGAGCGCTGAATCGATGAGGAGCCCGAGCCCGGCGCGCGTTACGGAGTCGCATGCGATGCTTTGTTCGGCTTCAGGATCTTGATTTCTTTCAACATGACGGTGCTCCCATCCGGGTTCACATACTCCAACTGGTACACGCCTTCGGGCACCCTGCCGAGCGAGCCCCCTCTGGCGACCGACGAGCGCTGGTTGTCTGCGACGCCCGTCACGACCTGAAGCTGGATTTTCTCCTTCCGCCGTTGGACAACGATCTGCCGCACAACTTGGGAGGAGTTCATCGCAGTTGGTTTCACCGTAATGATCTGTAGACCACTGACGTCGCAGAGAAGGGGCAAATAGGTGCTTCCGTCGGCCTCGACAACCGGGGCGTCAACGCGCAGACCTCCAACCGATTGCATCGCACCCCAAGATTGGCCTTGTGAGGTCAGCAGCCCCGCACCGGACGGGCAGCCGGCCAGCAACGGCGAGAGGAGGATCATAGCCAGGTTACGGTTCATCATTGGTCTATGCCGAAAGTGCAATCCGACCGACCTCAAGACGCGATCATGGCGGAGTCGTCATCCGGTGAAACCTCTCGTTTGACGATTCGCGGCTGATGTTCGAGAAAACTGACAAGGTCTCCCACCGTCTGGACCTGTCCATAGAGCGGATTCTTCTCGATCCCCTCCATCGAACGACGTGTGCGGAATGCGACGTCTCTGGCAATGTCGTCCAAGTCATCTGGATCAATCCGTAAATCCTTCTCACACCGGTCTTGGCGACGAACTGGAACAGCTCTCCCATCCACCGACAGGTGTCGCGATATCTCCTCGTAAACCGCCCGAATCAACCAAGTGTCGGCCGACCGATCAAAGGAGCGCGCGAACTCGCAAATGCTCCCCCCTTGTCGAGCAACGGCCAACCGGCGACGCGATCGCGTATCCCAAACCAGCTGGATCCCGACGCACACTCCGAAAACCGCCAGGAGAACACCCACCAGATAGGGTTGCTGCCAAAGCCAACCGGTGAATCCCGCCAACAGCGCTGCAAGAAACAACCAGGCCCGGACAGGAGTCTTGTGAACCGGAGCCGCGGGCATTCTTCGCGATGGCACTTTCATGGGTATTTCATCGACGTTCCACGTCAGCGGCTTGGCACCTGCGCCAGCGACGGTCGGTTTTCGCCGCACAGCGACTCTCAATCATGGTGCAGTGGGGGATCGATGGAGCGCCCTGTCGCCGTTGCCAACTGGAAAACGACCCGCGCAAAGCCCTGCGCTCTCAGGATCAATTCCATCGATTCCACCTTCGCACGCAACCGTGGCTCTGGAAACTCGTGGCGCACCGGCTTCCCAATGATCACGACTGCAAGCTCTCGCTTAGGGGGGCGCGCTCGCAATCGCCGTCGCCAATGTCTGATTCGTGGCGGTGATGCGGGCGGTTTGACCGGGTGTCCAAAGACGGATGCTGTCCGGCCGCTCGCAATCGATGACCATGTCCGCCCGTCGCGGCAACCGAGGTAAGTGACGCTGTGCATCGACTGGGGCATCCCGACCTCAGCATCATGTTTCTTGAACTCGCCGAGCGTCACGCGCTCTGGACCCGAGCAGCCACACAGAAGCAGGGCGAGGAGAAGGGGGTGTGAGCCATTTCATGACATGCTCAGCCGGCTCAACCGCGGAACTGAGCGGCGGGCGGCCAGTGGTGTTCGAATTAGAAACTAACGTGGCCCACCCGCGTTCGGTCCAGTGATTTGGCCGAAGTTCTCCAGTTGCCCATCGTCATAGAGCCAAACGCCATCTATCCATTTGCGAAACCCGATTCCAGACTTGGTTTTCGGGGGAGGATTGACTCCGACGGCGTAGATCATCAGCCCGAATGGATTGGCTGCGTCGCTGAAATCAACTCCGAGCGAATTCGTCGACACGGAAATGAACGTAGGCTTCAGCCGCCGAATGGCCTTGGGGACATCAGACGATGAAAGACTGATGCTGCCGACGAATTCTTGTCTGCTTACAAGGAACGTGCGGCCAGCATCCCGTAACTCGATCGGGTTTGCCGCCAAGACGCGCCTCACCATCCGCTTCTGCTGCCAGACGTAAAAGGCACTGGAATCCAGCACCGAAAGCGTCGCAATCACAGCGCCGAGGATGGCGAGGAGAATGACAGCGTTGCGAGTCCTGGGCATCATACGATGGCGGCGTGACAACCAAGTTCAGCAACTACCACCGGAAACGCTCGATCGTCTGCAGCAGTCGCTGACAAAATCACCCGAACCATCCGACTGCCCATCGGGGCGACGGTTCGCTGCACAGCTCTGTTAGGCCACGTTTTATCTCTATGGAGCATCACTCCTGGCTGGACGACTGAGCTGAATGCCGCGAAGCCGCTGCCAAATCCACAATACCGCTGTGTCAACAGTGGCAAACGCCAACGCGAGAGGTCCGCCCCAAAGCATCCGGTCTAAAGGTGTCGCGACATCCTTCAGGACCTTTCGGTCTGGATACATCACGTAAAGATTGAAGTCTCCAAAACACGCGAAACAAACCCAAGCGACGACGAGCGTCACTCCAAAGACTGCGGTGCAAGTGATTCGCATGATGTGTCGAGTGGCCTAACGCAGAGCTCAGCGACCCGGCCCAGGGACACCACAACTGCAACCATGGCGCGATGGCCGGGTTCGCTGCAGCGACTTGTTAGGCGTCGCGGTTTTTTCAATGTTCAGTCCAGTATTCATCAAGTGCGCGGAGAATGTGAAGCCGGACAAACTCATAATCCCGGTCGTCGAGGATGTGCAAAAGAAATGATCTGACCGCTTTGCGCTGCGCGTCGGAGAGCAGGCGGAAGTAGCGGTCATAGTCACTGATCTGCGTGAGGCAAAATGCCATGCCAAAACCGTAATCCCCGCGCAGGTCTGCGACCAGGTAGGCGGGAAGATGAAACCTCATGCCCTCGGCGTCGAAGAAGCTCAGGCTGCTGTTGCAACGGCAAAGCGCCTCCGCGGATATGCGATGCCAGTCGTCTTTCTCGTCGCCGGCACGGTAGGCAGCGCAAGTCGCGGCGTCTGCGTAATCGTCGAGGCCCTGCGCCTCTTGCAAACCAACGCCACCGCCAAGCGTAACCCCCGCGAAGGCGGCTTCGATGACGCGGCAGACCTCCTGAGCTAACGCCCAGCGTTTAGATTGCTGCTCCGCCTCCGCAACCGTTGCGGGGTCGTAGCCTCTTGCCTTCATCTCGGCGATGTCAGCTGGTGTCGGATACTTCATGGCTCGATTACGGGAAGCGTGAAGCGGCCCAACGTTGTTTAGACCGCCTAAACGCAGTCTAATTTCCATGGGCTTCGAACCTCTCAACGACCCCGTTGGCCAGCAACCCGAATCTCTCCTCCCTGATCCATTAGAGTGAGTCCGGGGTCCTTTGAGTTGCTAATCCGTCGGGTGTTTATGGATGTCGCCCAGTATCGCGGGATAAACCTCGGTCAAACCGTCGTCGTATCGGCTGTCGTAGGCGTCCAAGCGTGCCCAAACTGGCTCGAATTCATCGTCCGAAACATCGCGCTGGACGAGAACATCCATCTCGCGGGCTGCTGGGTTACGGGACCTGTGCCGGCATCCATTGCGGTCCATCGACCGCTGTAGTAAACTAGTCAAAGACTGGTTAATTCAGGAACAAACACCATGGCCACCGTCACCGCTTTTGAAGCCAAGACCCGGTTTGGCGAACTCCTCGACCGCGTCAGCCGTGGCGAGGAAATCGTCATCACCCGGCACGAGAAGCCCGTCGCTCGCATCATCCCCGAAGGTCTGCGGAACCTGGAGCATGTCCGTCAGGCGGTTTCGGAGCTGCACGAGGTCCGCCGCCGGATCGCCGGCCGGACCAAGGGACGTGGAAAGCTGTCGGACGCCGATGTCCGGTCCGCCATCGAGGAAGGACGGCCCTGATGGACCGCCTGATCGTGGACGCCTCGGTGGCCATCGCGTGGGTGCATCCCGGCCAGGCGACCCCGGAAACGGACGCGTTGCTGGCCGAGGTCAACAAAGGTGCCATCCTGGTCGTTACCGCCCTCTGGCCGGTTGAGACGGCCAATGCGCTGGTGGTGCTCGAACGCCGGAAGAAGCTGACGGCGGAGGAGCGCGACGACGCTCTAGCCGCGCTGCGCGGACTGGCATTCGAAACCGACCATGAAATGTCGGTCCTGGCCTTCACCAAACTGGCGCAACTGGCCGCCGATAATGCCTTGAGCGTCTATGAGGCCGCCTACCTAGAACTGGCCGTGCGCTTGAAGATACCCCTCGCCTGCAAGGACGGTCCGCTGCGCGAAGCGGCAAAACGCCGCCGGGTTCCATTGCTGCCCTGAGGCGGGGCCGGTGGCGTAGGGTTTCAGTTCCGTGGCATACTGCGCCCCGGAGGACTGTCTATGTCGGTTGAATTTCGGGAGTGGAATGGATTGCGGATGACGTTCTTTGCAGGCACGTCCGAACCGGTGTGGCTGATGGCCGAAATTGCCCTACAGGCCGCAGGTCCCCGAAACAATCTCCAGACCACAATACCGCCGCCGTAGCCGGGAACTGCCGGCCTTCCGTGATTGAACACTTCAACTGAGCACGCAGTTCCGGCGACGGTCATCACGGTCCCGAAGAGAAGTTTTGCCCGATGTCACCCGTTTTCCGTTCCCGTTCGCCCGTTGCGTACCCACGGCGAATTCACTCATCCCCAGGCTTGTTCAACCAAGGGTGTCGTTGCTGGCTTCGCTCCGCTTCGCAGGAATACACCATTTATTGTGAGGCGTCGCGTTTTGGTTCTGTATCTTCATCTGAATCCTCCGGGTAAAAGATCAAGCCGGGTGGTTTTGCGTCGCGGTCGAACGACTCGACCTCTGTAACCTCGGCGGTCTCGAATATCGGTGGGTCGTCTGGGGCGTTGAGCAAACTCTCGCGCAAGGCCTTGCCTTTCGGCTCGCACCGAAAATCCTCCCGCGCGGTGTGCTCTGCAAGCAGCTCATCAACGGCATCGACGAACCTCACAATAAGAACTCCAAACTTGCTCACGCCCTCCATGTCCAATAGGAGGTTCTTTCCTTCTAGGGTGACTTTGAACTTTCTCACGGGCAGACGCCTAACGTTACTTCTGATGCGCGGGCTTTAAACCGTCGCCTCCTGAAGTTTGTTCGATCCTCTTCAGTTTCTGCATTCGTCGTTCTCGGACGAGCCCGACGACTGACAGGGCGATAAGGGCAAGCCCCTCCCACAGACTCTGCTTGTATATCTCGTTTCGGAAAGCGGCACGTGTATGGAGAGCGGTGACAAGTTCTGCTTTGACGTCATGATGCGAAAGGCGAGATGCCATGCTCTCGTTCATTTGAACTGACCACTCGTCAGGTGAGCGTGACAGGGTGGATGCGACGAATGCGTCACGCGGGGGCGCGATGGTCACTAATTGCATCACGAATGCCATCATGATCCCGATGAGCACTGTCAGTGTGTAGAACAGTTTCATCATTTCCCCAGATCGAACGTTGTTTAGAACGCCTAAACGCAGTCTAACTTCCGATTTAGACGAAACTCTCAACGCCCCCGTTGGCCAGCAACCTGAATCTCTCCTCCCTCATCGATGAGCGAGTCAGGGGTCCGGGAACGATTTCCGAATTTGACTCGGGCGGGTGTCTGCAACGATCGCCCAATGCCTGGGCAAGAGCCTGTTCAGGTTGCGGGGCCCTTTTCCGAGTTCTGGGCAACAGGAACTGGTGCATCCAAAATCATAAATCGTTCCCTGACACCGTTTCCGCTTCTGACTCCCGGCCCATGCTGCCTCCACCCCGGCGCAGTCGGCTCAGGCTTTTGGCTTTGCCACGTATTGAACACCGACCTTCTGTGAAAAGTGAGCATCCTGAGTCCAAAGGGTGGCAGAATACTTTTGGGCGATGGTGTAAATGATGGAGTCGGCGAGGGCCAATGATTCTTCAAGACCGATGGCCGCCGCCTCTATCGCAAGATCGGCGTCCCTATCGACCACCTTTCCTCGTTGCATGGCTGCAACCGCGATAAAGGCCTCGTCTTCTCCTTTTTCACGGACGATGACTTTAAACACTTCGTAGATGCAGACCGCTGGAACGATCAACAACTCCTCGTCTTCGATGGCTTGAGCAAAAAATCCGCAGTCGGCTCGTCGGCGAAAGAGGCGAGCCACGCCGATGAATCCACCACGTTCAAACTTGGTCACCCTCACGAACAACTGAAGTATCGATGCCTTTGAGATAACCACGCAACGCTCGCACATCACGAATGGGGATGATCTCCATGCGATTGCGGAAGGCCAATCCGTGGGCTTTTTCTCCAGAGCGAAGCCCCATGGACTCCCTGATCCGCTGAGGGATAACGATTTGGAACTTTGGCGAAATGGTCACAGTTTCCATGGGTATTACGGTATGGCGATCGATGCTCAAATTAAGTCGTACTTCTGCCGAACTCGAGTTGTAGCTCGCGACTCAACGCCTCCCCAAGCTGGTCCGCCACCCAAATCCCTCCAGACTCCAATAGAGAGTCTGATTCCCGGCGGCAGCGGGATCGGGCCGGAGTGAGCATCGGAACGTACACATCCTGATCCCGTCAGCGCGATAGCGCGAAAGCTCCTCCTGTCCCCACGTTCCATGCGAGCGCAGGACCGATCCCGCGGAGCCCCACCCACGACTCAGCCCCATCGCCAGACCCGCAACGCAACCCCCACCCAAAAACCTCTAACCATTATCAAAGCGTAAACCCAAGCGTCCGATCCCAAAAGACCGACAGATAGCCACCCACCACGCACGCACCGGCGGCAGCGGGATCGGTCCGGAGCGAGCATTGGAAGCGATCACCCTCACCCCTCGCGCGCAGCGCGAAAGCCCATGCTCCCGCGAGCTTCCCTGCGAGCACAGGACCGATCCCGCGGAGCCCCACCCGCGACTCAGCCCCATCGCCAGACCAACAACACAGCCACACAACCGGCACACGCCCGATCGCCTCAGCGACCTACTTTAACCCATGACGCATCCGATCCGCTTCGGGTAGTCTGCCGCAAGTGATCCCCCGAGTCCTGACCCAGTTCCTTGCAGGCATCCCCGCCATCGTGCGGACCCTCGCGATCGTGCTGGCCCTCGGCTCCGACCTCGCCGCAGTCCACGCTGCCGTCCGGCCTCCCGACAACGCCCGCGAACATTGGGCCTTCCAGCCCGTGCGTCCCGTCACGATCCCCGACACTGGCAGCACCGGATCGGCACAGAATCCCATCGACCGCTTCGTCCTAGCCCGGCTCGAAACCGCCGGAATCCACCCCGCCCCGCCGGCCGACCCACGCACCCTCATCCGACGCCTCAGCCTCGATCTCACCGGCCTTCCCCCCGAACCCGCCGAGGTCGACCGCTTCATCACCGAAACCGCCCGTGACCGCACCGGTGCGACCGGCCGACTCATTGACCGCCTGCTCAACTCCCCCCGGCACGGCGAACGCTGGGGACGCCATTGGCTCGACGTCGCCCGCTACTCCGACACCAAGGGCTACGTCTACGGACGCGAAGAACCCCGCTTCGTCCACGCACCCGCCTACCGTGACTGGGTCATCAAGGCCCTCAACACCGACCTGCCCTACGACCGATTCCTGCTGCTCCAACTCGCCGCTGACCAGTTGGTTCCGGCCGACTCAACCGACCTCGCCGCCCTGGGATTCATCACCGGAGGCCGCCGCTTCCTCGGCGTCACCCACGACATCATCGACGACCGCATCGACGTCATCACCCGCGGCACCCTAGGCCTCACCGTCGCCTGCGCCCGGTGCCACGATCACAAATACGACCCCATTCCGACGGCCGACTACTACTCCCTCTACGGCGTGCTCCGGGGCAACGACGACCAACTGGTCACCTTCAACGAACCGCAGGATTCGGAACTCGCCGCCCTGCGAAAAAAATTCTCCGACCAGATGCGCCTGCGCCGTTCCGAGGCCAACGCCCGGCTGCGCCAGCGGACCGGTGAATACCTCGCGGCGCAACTGAACCCGAAGGACTACCCCGAGGAGGGCTTCGACCAGATCCTCTCCGCCGCGGACATCATCCCCATGGCCGTGCGCCGGTGGCGGGATCACCTCAAGGTCGCTGCCACGCCCGATCACCCCATCTTCGGACCCTGGCGAATCCTCATCCTCGACCTCAAAGACGTCCCCGATCCCGAGTGGCCCACCGCCGCCGCAAAAGCATGGGCCACCGCCCAACGGCACGCACCGAATTGGAATCCCCTCGTCGCCCAGGCCTTCCGCCAGCCGCCCACCTCCCGCTCTCAAGTGGCACAATGCTACGGCGCCCTCTTCACCCAAGTGGACACCGACTGGAAAGCCCTCAACGAGGCCGCCCGCACCGCCAAGAATCCGCCGCCAACCCAACTGCCCGACCCGACCTCCGAGGCCCTTCGCCGCTTCCTCCACGACCCCGCCTCGCCCACCACCGTGCCCGACACCGGCATGGTGAACACCGAATACCTCTACCCGACCCAGGTCACCGAGGAGCTGTGGCAGCTCCAAGGCGCGGTGGACCGCCGCCTCATCGCCCTCGGCGCGCAGGCGGCCCTCATGCTCGCCGAGCGGCCCCCGGAGCCGCAGCCCGTCGTGTTTCGCCGCGGCAGCCCGTCTCAGGCGGGGCCCGAGGTCCCACGCCGTTTCATCGAGGTGCTCTCCGGACCCGACCGCCGACCCTTCGCCCAAGGCAACGGGCGGCTCGAATTGGCCCGAGCCATCGCCTCGCCCGACAACCCCCTCACTGCACGCGTCATGGTCAACCGCGTCTGGCAACACCACTTCGGCACGGGCCTCGTCAAGACCCCCAGCGACTGGGGGCTGCGCGCCGAGGCCCCGAGCCATCCCGAGTTGCTCGACTGGCTGGCCCTGCGCTTCGTCGAATCCGGCTGGAGCCTCAAGGCCCTCCACCGGCTCATCGTCTCGAGCGAGGCCTACCAGAGGGCCTCGGCCGGACAAGACCCGTGGCCCGACGACGAACGGGCCCGACTCCGCCGAATCGATCCCGACAACCGCCTGCTCGCCTCGTTCCCGTTGCGACGCCTCGACTTCGAGCAACTGCGCGACGCCCAGCTGGCCGTCACCGGCGAGCTCGAGTCCCGGATCGGCGGATCGCCGTCGGGCCTGCTGGACCCGTCCAACCAACGCCGCTCGGTGTACGGCCTGGTGGACCGCCAGTTCTTACCCGGAGTCCTGCGCACCTTCGACTTCGCCAACCCCGACCTGCACGTGGCGGTGCGGCATGAAACCACCGTGCCCCAGCAGGGGCTCTTCTTCCTCAACGGGCCGTTCGCCGCCAACCGGGCCCGGATGCTAGCCCGGGCCGTCTCCGGGCTGTCACCCGAGGACCGCATCCGACATCTACACCGGCGGCTCTTCCAGCGCGCGGCCCGACCCGACGAGATCGCCGCCGGGCTGCAGTTCGTAGCCGAGGCCGAACGCGCCCCCGACCGTGCGGTCCGGCCCGAAGTCGGCCCGCCGGAGCCCCGGCTGGAACCCTGGGAGCAGTACGCCCACGTCCTGCTCCTCACCAACGAATTCGCCTTCGCCGACTGACCCCTTCCCGCCATGTCTTCCCGGCCCTCCCCTTGGAACCCGCATCGACCGGCCCTGAGCCGCCGGGACTTCCTCACCCGCACCGGCCTCGGCCTCGGCGCCCTGTCGCTGCAGACCCTCGGCGAACCGGCCGCGACCAGCGGCACGCTCGACGGTCTGTCCAGCCTGGCCAGCCTGTCCCCGCTGGCCCCCAAGCCCCCGCACTTCGCACCCAAGGCCCGTCGCGTCGTGCATTTCTTCCTCAATGGCGGGCCGTCGCAAGTGGACACGTTCGACCCCAAGCCGGCCCTCGCGAAATACGCCGGCCAACCCCTGCCGGGCGAGTACCTCCGCACCGAGCGCAAGACCGGCGCAGCCCTGCCCTCGCCCTTCAAGTTCTCGCGCTACGGGCAAAGCGGTTTAGAAATCAGCGAACTTTTCGCCCGCACCGCCGCCCATGCCGACGACATCGCCGTCATCCGCTCCATGCACGCGCAGGTGCCCAATCACGAGCCCTCGCTCATGCTCATGAACTGCGGCGACAGCGTGCAGCCGCGCCCGAGCTTCGGATCCTGGGCGCTGTATGGGCTCGGCACCGAGAACCAGAACTTGCCGGGCTTCGTCTCGCTATGCCCCGGCGGCTTGCCCATCAAGGACTCCGAGAACTGGCAATCGGCCTTCCTGCCCGGCGTGTTCCAGGGAACCTTCGTCGATCCGCAACACCGCGAGGTGGAGCGGCTCATTGAGAATATCCGCAGCCCGCACGCCACCCCGGGCATGCAACGCCGGCAGCTGGATCTGCTGGCCTCGCTCAATGCCGCCCACCGGAGCGACCACGGATCAGATCCTAGACTCGAGGCGCGCATTGAGTCCTTCGAGCTGGCCTTCCGCATGCAAATGGAAGCTAGCGATGCCTTCGATTTGTCCCGCGAACCGGCCTCCGTCCGGGCCATGTACGGTGACACCGTGCACGGCCGGCAGACGCTCATCGCCCGACGTCTGCTCGAGCGCGGAGTCCGCGTGGTGCAGTTGTGGCACGGAGCTGGGCAACCCTGGGACCATCACGACAACATCGAGGCCAATCACCGGAAGAACGCCGCCGAGATCGACGGCCCCATCGCCGCCTTCATCACCGACCTCAAGCAGCGCGGTCTCTTCGACGACACGCTCATCCTCTGGGGCGGGGAGTTCGGTCGCACGCCCTCGGTCGAACTCGGCGACAGCGGTAAGTCTAAGCTGGGCCGAGACCACAACCACTACGGCTTCAGCGTCTGGCTGGCGGGCGGTGGTGTCCGGGGCGGCGTGGCTCATGGCGCCACCGACGAGTTCGGGTTCCGCGCGGTCGAGAACCCCGTGAGCGTCCACGACTTGCACGCCACCATGCTCCACCTGCTGGGCTTCGACCACGAGCGCCTCACCTCCCGCCACGCCGGCCGCGACTTCCGCCTCACCGACGTGTCGGGCGAAGTGGTGCGGCCGGTGGTCGCGTAGGACGGCCCCGATCAAGCCGATCGCGGCGACTGACGCAACTTCTGCACCTTCCGGATGAGCTGAATCTTGTTGTAGGCGTTGAGGGCCGCGATCTTGTAGCACTCAGCGAGCGTCGGGTAGTTGAAGACGCTATTGATGAAGTAGTCGAGCCCCCCTCCGAGCAGCATCACCGCCTGCCCGATGTGCACCAACTCCGTGGCCCCAGAACCGATGCAATGCACCCCGAGCAGCTTCTCGGTGTCGCGATGGAAGATCATTTTAAACATGCCCGAGTGGTCGCCGAGGATCTGCCCGCGCGCCGTCTCGTTGTAGCGAGCGATGCCCGTCTCGTAGGGCACCTTCTTCGCAGTGAGCGCCTCCTCGGTCTCACCCATCATGGAAATCTCAGGAATGGAATAAATGCCGATAGGGAAACGATCTCCGAGCGGTGCGCTCTCCTCGCCGAACATGTGCAAGGCCGCCAGGCGCCCCTGCTCACTGGAGGTCGCTGCCAGCGACGGGTAACCGATGACATCGCCCGCCGCATAAATGTGCGGCACTGCCGTCTGGAAATGGGCGTCGGTTTTAATGCGGCCCCGATCGTCGGCCGACAATCCGACCACCTCGAGACCCAGCCCGTCGGTACAGCCCACACGACCGGTCGAAATGAGCACCATCTCGGCGATCAGAAACTTGCCGCTCTCCAACTCCAGCAACGCCTGCTTCCGATCACCATCGCTAATTTCCAGACTCTTGAGCCCGTCACCGCACCGGAAGGTGACATCCAATTTGCGCAGTTGGTGGATGAGTTCGTCGACGATCTCATTGTCCAGGAACTCCAAAGGCCGCGGGCGCTTGTCCACGACGGTCACCTTCAATCCCAAAGCCGCGAACATGGAGGCGTACTCGATGCCGATGACACCGGCACCCACGACCACCACCGATCGCGGCAGGCGCTTGAGATTTAGCAAACTGTCGGAGGTGACCGCAATCTCCCCATCCAGGGTTACCCCGCGGGACTCGGCCGGCCGGGTACCCACGGCGATGAGGAACTTCTTCGCCTTCAAGGTCTCATCCCCAGTGAACCCGCTGACCACCAGTTCGTTCGGCCCAACAAAACGCGCCGCCCCCTGGAACATTTTGATGTCATTGCGAGCCAGCGAGTCATGGACCACCTGGCACTCACGACCCACCACCCCGGCCACCTGGCGCATCAAGCGCTCCATCGTGGGCCGAGCGGGACCCGAATGCGAACCGCCCGTGTCCTCATGATCGTGCGCATAGAGACGTCGCACCGCCTCCCGGAAGGTCTTCGACGGAATGGTACCCGTCTCGATGCAAACGCCGCCGACGTTCGCCTGTTTTTCCACAACGGCCACGCGTTTGCCCAACTTAGACGCCTGGACTGCAGCCCGCTGACCCGCGGGACCGCTGCCGATACAAATGAGGTCGAACTCGTGCATGGAAGAGAATTGAAGGATTCGGGAAGAGACATGGGGCTTCGGACCCGTCTCAAGACGGCAACCATTTAGCCCCAGAGTAACTTCCGGTGGATTTCTCCGCGGATTAAGCCAGAACTATTCAGTCGATAGGAAAGAGAGGGAAGTGATGGGGATGATGGAGTCTTTCACAAGACGCCGGGCAGGCGAAGAGCCGGCTATAGTGAGACCTGTAACGAGCCTCGTGCGGAGGAAGACGCAGCCAACACAACGGATCCCATTGAATCGTTCCGTTTAGGCAATGGGACGACTCTGAATGTCGACCGACGAGCCTCGTAGATAAGGATCGATCTCCAAGCGGTCCGGCTCTGTGGCGGTCCGTGTCTGCCGACGTGGCGCTTTCGGAGAAATCGCCCTACCTCGGAGGTGCTTGGGTGAGGCTGAGGCGGTGGCGGGAATCCGGAATGCAGCCCGATGAACCCACCATTCCGACGAGCCTCGCAGATAAGGATCGATCTCTGAGCGGTTCGGCTCTGCGGCGGTCCGAGTCTGCCGACGTGGCGCTTTCGGAGAAATCGCCCTACCTCGGAGGTGCTTGGGTGAGGCTGAGGCTGTGGCGGGATCCTGGATGTCGACCGAAGGGCCTCCAGGTTGGGATCGATCTCCGAGCGGTCTACCCCTTAATGACGGGTTTACGACCTGACCCGTGCCGTGATGGAAGTTGCCTCCCTTCGCGGAGATCGTTAGCCAAGGCGGATGAAGACAGACGTCGGCGTGTGGGGAATGCGTATAGGGCAAAGATGCCTCGCCACTGGCGTTGCCCTGGCGCTCACCGTCACGCTGGCCGAGGACGCAGCCGCCCAGGCCAACTGGCCACAATTCCGCGGGGCCGAAAGCCGCGGAGTCGGCACCTCCGACCGGCTGCCTTTAGTCTGGGGCTCAGACACCAATGTTGCCTGGCGTGCAGAGGTTCCCGGACGCGGGTGGTCTTCGCCGATCGTGTGGGGAAAACGGGTGTTCCTCACCACGGCAGTGAGCGAGGGAGAACTGGAGGCTCCGAAGAAGGGTCTGTATTTCGGCGGCGACCGCCCGGAACCCCCGAAGCAGCGCCAACGCTGGATGGCCTTATGTCTCGACCGCGACTCCGGCAAGACCCTCTGGAGCACCGAGCTTCACGGAGCGGTTCCGACCACGCCCATCCACCTCAAGAACAGCTACGCCTCCGAGACTCCGGTCACCGACGGCAAGCACGTGTACGTGCTGTTTGGATCGGTAGGCCTGTTCTGCCTCGATCTCCAGGGCAAGGTGGTTTGGTCGCAACCCATTCAACCCCACAAGATGCGCTACGGATGGGGCACCTCCGCTTCCCCTGTCTTGCACGAGGGACGGGTGTATGTGGTGAACGACAACGAAGAGGCTTCGACCTTGAGCGCCTTCGACGCCAAGACGGGCAAAATCCTGTGGCAAGTCCCGCGCGATGAACCCAGCAACTTCAGCACCCCTTATCTTTGGAAGACACCGAAGCGCAGCGAACTGGTGGTGCCGGGCCGCAATCAAATCCGCAGCTACGACCTGACAGGCAAGGTGCTGTGGCAACTGCAAGGGCCCTCCACCATTGTCATCCCCACCCCGTTCGAGGCCGATGGGCTGCTGTATGTCGGTGCCGGGTACGTCGGCGACAACCTCAAGCTCAA
>JAPLUH010000337.1 GCA_026397675.1 Verrucomicrobiota bacterium | reverse complement strand
TATTATTTTGATTCAGGCTTTCGCCTGCACATCGGAAACCCTTGCGGGCTTCCAAAGCACCTTTCCCAAAACTCTGGGCAGGTCGCTGGTCAGCGGATTTCTCCCCGCTGACGCTCTGGATGCGTCTCGTTCAGACGGGTTAAAGAAACCACAAGCAATGGCCCGGGGCAATCCAGCAGTGTGTCATAAGAACACACCAAGATTTTATCCCAACAGAACCCGGAGGCTGAACCATTTTGCCCCCTATCGCTGCAACTCGAGCCGAGTTATCCTGACTCTCACGATGTCCACCGCCGCCGAATACCTGCTTGCCGATATCGCCCGTCTCGGGAACTCCCCAATCTGCGACAAGACCATGCCCGCTCTGAAGGCGTTGAACGCCAGGGCTTCAGATTTTGCAGATTCGCTGATGCCCAAGGGCAGCTCTTTCGATGACCTCTCCGAATTCGAAGACGCCCTCGATGAGTTGACGGCCGTGACCAACATTCTGGACACCGCCTGTGACGCCCATGACTTGGCTGAAGATGAGGACTCAAAAAGCGAAGCTTTCGAAATGGCCAGCCCAGCTCTGAGCGACCTCGCCAGGTGTCTTCAAGAGGTGGACCCACTCGCGCAGTATATCGAGAGCACCGAGCAACTCGTCTTGGCCAAATGGGGTGGTGAACTAGCCCGCATAACCAGACTCCCTACCCAACAGGCCAGGGCAGCTGTCACCACACTGCTCGACCAGACCAGAACAACAAAGGAATCCTTCATCCTCTTGTCCCTGGCAACAGTTGCCCTTCTTAGAGCGGGCCGATAGACCGGTCCAGAGCTTCAAACCGCAGAGCACTGCACCGGCCGGAAAACGGGCTCCGGGAACGATTCCCGATTTTGGACGCAACAGTTCCCTTTGCCCAGAACTCGGTAAAGGGCTCCGCAACAGGAACGGACTCTTGCCGAGGCATTGACCGACAGTCGCCGACACCCGCCTGAGTCAAATTCGGAAATCGTTCCCTGACCCCGTTCCTGCCTGAGGGTAACGTCCGTCGCAAGGATGGCCTCAGCGACACGAGCCGGATTCTGAATCCCTCCAACTGATACCGCCAGGATTGACCACCTCCCGACATGATACGCTTTATCCATGCTGCCGACCCTCATCTCGACAGCCCGCTTCAGGGACTAGAAGCCCACGAAGGGGCCCCTGTTGAGGTGTTGCGAGGGGCAACTCGACGGGCCTTTGAAAATCTGGTGAACCTCGCCATTGAGGAGTCGGTGGACTTCGTCGTGATCGCCGGCGACCTCTACGATGGCGATTGGAAAGACTATAGCACTGGCCTGTTTTTTCGTGCGCAGATGGTTCGACTCCAAAGCAAAGGGACTCCCGTTTACCTCATCGCAGGCAATCATGATGCGGCTTCGGTCATCACCAAGAAGCTCAGTTTGCCCGAGAACGTCCACGTTTTCTCAACTCGGACGACTGAATCGCTGGAAGTGGCCGGGCATCCGGTAACCATTCATGGACGAGGCTTTCCCAACCGTGCCGTACCGGAAAACTTAGCTATCGAGTATCCCATGGCCGTCCCGGGCCGGTTCAACCTGGGGTTGCTGCACACCAGCCTGACAGGAAGACCCGGGCACGATACTTATGCTCCGTGTTCGGTGGCCGAACTGCGTGAGAAGGGTTACGGATATTGGGCTTTAGGTCATATCCATCAGCCCGAGGTGATCAACAAGGACCCCTGGATTGTCTTTGCCGGAAACTGCCAGGGGCGGCACATCAAAGAAACAGGGCAACGCGGTTGCCGATTGGTCACGGTGAGTGATTCCCTCCAGGTTGAAGGCGTTGAGTGGCGCAGCTTGGACGTCGTCCGCTGGGAAGAACTCAACGTCGATTTGAGCGGAGTCGAGACTGAAACCGATGCTACCCGTCTTGTTGGTGACGCGATGGGGAAAGCAGTAACAGCTGCCGAGGGACGTCTGGTTGCCGCCCGAATTGTCCTCTCCGGAACAACGCGATTGCATGGCTCTCTGCACCGCAATGATGAGCACTGGAACGCTCAATTCCAGGCAAGCGCACAGGACCTTGGCGCTGAAGCCATCTGGATAGAACGCATCACCGTGTCCACCTCTCCGGTCTATGATATCGCTCAACTGGCTGAGAGAGATGCCCTTACCAAGATTGTCGTATCGAATCTCAATGAGACCGACCACCAACCTATTCTCTTACCTCCAGAAATTCAGGAAATGCTCAGTATTCTGCCGCTTGAAGTGCGCAGCGAAGTCGAAGAGGAATTAAAAGGTCAACAACGAGCGACAGTGCTGAGCGATGTTCGCGCCATCATCTTGGACGCTTTGGCCACCAATGGAGGGCAGAACTAGTGAGAATTCAACGCCTACAAGTCCCCGCGTTCGGACCCTTCACCAACCTCGATTTCCGGTTTCCCCAGCCGTCGTGCGACTTTCATGTCATTTACGGCGCGAACGAGGCCGGCAAGAGCTCGTTGCTCAGAGCCATCCGGGACCTGCTCTTCGGCATTCACGGACAGTCAGCAGATAACTTTCTCCATCCCTATCCCAACCTCCGAATCCAAGGTGAGATTCACAACCGCGCCGGCGACCAATTGGTTTTTCAGCGGCGTAAAGGCAACAAGAACACCTTGCTGAAAGAAGACGGAACTCAGTTACCCGATAATGCCTTAGCACCATTCATCGGCAGCGTAGACCAACCCTACTTTTCGGCGATGTTCGGCCTCGGTGCCCGAGAGCTTCAAGATGGGGCTCAGGCTCTCCTTCGCGGTGAGGGCAATATTGGGAATGCGCTTTTCTCTGCCAGCTTAGGTGGAACGCCTGTTCAGAAAATCGCGGAGTCGCTGCAACAGGATGCAGAACGACTCTTCAAGGGTAACACTCGGACCCACGTTTCAATCCGCCCTGCGGCGACACGCTATAGAGAACTCCTCAAGCAAAGCCGCGAAGCGATGGTCAGTCCTGAAACCTGGGACAAGTTGGATAAGGAACTGACGGCAGCAGAGACCACAAAGAAACTTCTCGAAGCGGATATCTTAAAACTAGAGCGGGACCTTCAATGGATTTCCCGCTGTCAAGACGCCCTTCCCACCGTCGGGAGCCTCATCGAAGAATCAGAGAAGCTTGCCAAGCTTCCCACCCTTCCAGAATTGGCGAGCGATTTTGCACCCCGAGCGCAGACAGCACGCCAGGCCGCAACTGCCGCTCAGGGTGAAGTGCAGAACCTGACTGCACAAATCGCCAAACTTCAGACTCAGCTTCAGTCCTGCGCGACGGCTCCCGCTCTTTTGGCCCTGGCCGACGACATCGACCAGTTGCACGGAGAATTGAGCGTCTATCGTGAACGCAAGGGGGCACTCACCAATGCCCAAGCACAGCTCGCGGGGCTTGAACCATTCATTCGGGCAGGCATGGACAACCTATTGCTCACCGGCGAATTAACCTCATTGGCGAAGCACCGAATTAGCAGTCCGGTTCGGTTGGCCTGCGAGGAAGCCGCCAAAGCATTGAAAACAGCCTTGGCTGACCAAAAGGTTAATTCCCAAATGGCTGAAGGCCTGGAGGCGCAGAAGGCCACGCGCGAATCTGAATTGAAGTCTCTCCCCGAACCCGACTTGGCTGGGCTTCGTGAGGCGTTAGCTCTCGCCGCCGAGGCGACGGATGCAGACCGAACATTCCATGCAACTCAATTGGAGGTCGCGCGCCTGACTCGGGAAACAACCGACCTGCACCAACACATTGCTGGGGCTCCTTCAGACATGGATTCATGCGCTGGGCTTAGGGTCCCGGCCAATGCCACCCTCCGGACCTATCGCGAACGACTGGATACCTTCCAGCGGGCTATTAAAGACGAAGAAGACAAAATCAAGGCAGCCAAAAAGACGGCTGAAGCGATTCATGCCGAACTCGTTCGACTACAACGTCTTGGCGAACTGCCCACCGATGAAGCGCTCCGCCAAAGCCGGGAGTATCGAGACCATGGTTGGACCTTAGTGTTGGCAGACTGGAAAGGGGGCGGGACCAAAGAAGAATTAATTCCCGGTGTGCCCCTAGACCAAGCCTTCCCACTCGCAGTCCAAAA
Organism: Verrucomicrobiota bacterium; assembly: GCA_026397675.1. Lineage (GTDB taxonomy): Bacteria > Verrucomicrobiota > Verrucomicrobiia > Limisphaerales > UBA9464 > SXXZ01. The sequence goes on along the minus strand of JAPLUH010000337.1, from coordinate 10,899 downwards.
GGCCGACGGCATTGTGGATCAGCTCCGGCTCGATGCCGAAGCTGTGGCTCAAGCTGAGGAGAAACGAACGCAGTTGGGCGTTATCGCAGTCCAAACGGAGGTTTTTCGCGCCAAAAGTGCAGAAATCCAGAGCCAACTAGATACATGCCTGAAGGCTTGGGAAGCGGAGTGGTCCGACTGCGAAATCCGCCCTCTTTCGCCTCTCGAAATGGAAGAATGGCGTTCGGGCTGGACCGATTTCAGAGATCGCCTCGGAAAACTCAGGAGTGCGGAAGAGGCCCTGAAGCAGAAGGAACATCAAATTAAGCAGGCCAAGAGGAGCCTCGCGGCCGTTCTTGGTCAGTCCGAAGAAAAAGAATTCACCCTCCTCTTCGCAGCAGCCAGAAAGCTCGTACAAGATGGTGAGCAGTCGAATGGTCAGCGCATCGAATTGGACAAACAGCTAGGTCTCTCGAAGAGTGAACTCGCCAAATTAGAAACCCATCGCGTTCGCCTCATCGAGGCTGTCAGAGCCGCAACCGCCCATTGGATATCACACTGTGTCGCCGTAGGATTGCCCGAGACCACCTCGCCCGAGGTTGGACTAACCATTCTGCAGGAGCGAAAAGAACTCCTCGTCAGATTCGATGAGTGGCAGAAGTTGTCTGGCACGTCTCAATTACTGACAGAGGCAATTTCCAAGTATGAGCGTAGCGTCACCGAGAAATCGGTCTCACTCGGAATCAAGGCCGAGACGACGGAAGCACTCGAATCGGCTCTTTGGAAAGCCCTCACCGAAGCCCGCAGATCCCAACAGCGCCAAGACCAATTGGCCGAGCAGATCGAAGATAAAAGTAATGAGTTAGCGAATGCCCAAGAGCTGGTTTTAAGGACAGAACAAGCCCTCATTGACCTCGTCAAGATGGCGGGCCTCATCACCTCTTCGGACCTTGAATCGTTCCTGTCCCACCTCGAACAGCATAAGTCTATACAGACTCGGATCGACAGCTTGAGAACGACACTCAGTGGCCTTGCCCGTGGTCAGGCGGTCGATGAGTTTGTGGCCAAAGTTCGGGCCGAAGACCCTGACCAACTGAGAGAGAGGAAACCCATTGCTGCCGCAGAGAAGGCGGAGAAGGAATCTGCGTTATCCGCCAATCGAGAAATAGTATTCCGACTTGGAAACGAGAGGCGGTCTTTGGAAAAAGCCGGCGATGCCGCCGCGGACTTCCGTCAGCAAGCCGAATCCTGTGCGGCCAGTTTAAGACACGACGCTGCGCGTTTTCTGCGCCTCCGACTCGCGACCCACCTTCTGGAGACGCAAATCGAGGAGTTCCGAAAGCAGAACCAAGGCCCCCTTCTTCAAAAGTCAGGCGTGGCCTTCCAAGCAATCACTCGTGGCGCGTTCAGCGGTTTAGGTGCGGAGTTCAATGCGGACGATGTCCCTATCCTGATGGGCATTCGCGCAGACCAGACCAAGGTTCCGATTGAAGGCCTAAGCGATGGAACTCGCGACCAATTGTACCTAGCGCTTCGCCTTGCGGCACTCGACCACTATTTAGAGGAACACGAACCGATGCCACTCATTCTCGATGACCTGCTCATCACCTTCGATAATGAGCGGACAATGGCTATCCTTCCGCTCCTCGCCGACTTGGCTAAGCGCACTCAAATACTGCTCTTCACGCACCACGAACATCTTGTCGAACTGTGCCGTCACACCCTCGGGGAGAATCAGTTCCAACTTCACCGGCTCTAGGCCCTGTCAGGAATCCAGCCGACCCATATTGTGAGTCACCGACACCATGGGTGCTGAACAAACCGCTCCAAACGGATTTCCAAACCCTCCCACAACCGGATTCTTAGCCAATTCAACGAAAACAATTTGCGTTATCTTTAATCTCGTACGAGTGGTTTCGAATTATGAAGCCCACGCATTTCAAACTTCTCAGCAAACTCTGCTTCGTTCTCGGCTTTGCCTCCATTATCGGCTCCATCGCCATCTGGTTTCTCACAGGTGGTCAGGCGACCGAAACGCAGGCGCACGGTGAACGATTTGGCATCTTTGTCGGACTGTGGGCGCCGACTTTTTTCATCCTCTCAAACCGCTTCGATCGCTTCTCTGAGAAAGTAGCCTGATCGTTTGGGAACCACAGATGAACCCAATCGCCGTGTTCGATCGCCCAGAACAAAGCGGGGGAAGCCGGGTCAGGAGACCCGGCCTGCAGGAAAACTAGTGCCGCTCGTAGCGGTGCCAACCAGGGGTTTCCCGGACTTCAACAGGACCTCGGGGCGCGTGCATGAGGAAGGCCTCGATGGGATAACGCCGGAGTCGATCGAAACCCGGGTCCGGCCCCAGCACGCTTAGGACCTTGGATAAAGCGTCCGTGGTCATGGCCTCTGTGCCGATCAAGGTTACTTGGCTGGGATGCGTCAGCGCCCATCCAGTCCGCGGATCCAAAAGGTGCGAGTAGCGGACCCCGCCCAGTTCGACCCGTTGAAACCGGTCGCCGGAGGTTACCAATGCTCGATCCTTAAGCCAAACCACTCGACCCGGCGGTGCGTTCGTCACGTCCAATTCCCCGATCTCAATCTTCCAGCCCGACTGTCCCGGCGGCGATCCGGCGGCAAACATGTCTCCTCCACCGGACACCAACGAGCACCGGACTCCCCTCGCCTTCAGCACGCGAGTTGCCTCATCCAACGCATATCCCTTAGCAATCCCGCCCAAATCCAGGCGCATCCCCGGTACCATGAGGCGCGCAGTGCGTCGACCCGTGGTATCCCTTCCCAGCACCACGTGCCGCCACCCCGTGGCTGCACGCGCCGCGGTCACCTTGGACTCTTCGGGCAACACCCGCTGACGCCGGGCTCGCTTCCACACATCCACCAGCGGACCCACCGTGATGTCAAAAGCCCCATCGCTCATACGAGACACTTCCTGTGCCCGCTCCAGAACACGGGCTAGGTCGGCACTCAGGGGCACCACTGCGCCCGATCCAGAGGTCTTGGACAAGCGGCTCAACTCCGAGTCCGCCTCATAGTCGCTGAGACTACGATTCAGGTCCGAAATTCGTTGAAAGGCCGCAGCCGCCGCCACATCGCCAGAGGCCTGATCCTCTGCATAGAGCACGACTCGAAAGGGCATCCCCATGTGGGTCTGGCGGTATTCACAGCGCACCTGTGAGTCCGGACGGGTCTGGCAACCGGTCCCAACAAAACTGAGCATTAGCGCCAGGCATCCGACGACAGTCAGGGTCGACCGGCCCCATCGAGCCATCCGCAAACCTCCCTGGCGAAGGTTCCACGACGCAACCCCCTGAGCGCCTTCGACTCGTGCCGTCTTCCCGGATGGACTCATGACTGTTTCTGCTGCACCGCGGTGGTCGGCTCGGATCGAGGCTTCACCTTTTCGGTGTAGGTAATGACTCCAGCCCCCAAGACGATGAGGCAAACGCCCAGCCACCGGAGAGGGCTGACTGTCTCGTGCATGACAAACCGCGCCGCCAAGGTCGTGAGCACAAAACCGAGCGAGGTGAGGGGCCACACAAAGCTCACATCCCCCTTGGATAAGAGGTAAAGCAGGCACCCGAAGAACGCCGCCTGAAACCCCACTCCGACCAACAGCGGGACATTGGTGAAACCGGAGCGGATGAGTCGCAGGATCTCCGACCCACTCACGCGGTCCATCTCGCCGATCTCTTTCAAGCCCCGGCTCAAGAACACGACCCCAATGGCCTCCATGCAGAGACCCATTAGCAGAACCAAAATTAGACGACTCATAGACAATCAGAATACCGGCACAATTGGATCCCCCGCGACTCGATCACCTCACGCACCCGGGGGCTGAGCAACGCCTCCAACTCATGCCGGTGGGCGTCCTCGTCGGCATGACAGTACAACTCCCAGGTCCCGGGCTGAAGCTCCGGCAAGAGGCGTAGCAAATAGTCTTCGGTGACCCGGCTGTTCTGGAGCAACCCGTAAGTGCAGCCGGCATGCCGCAGCTCGTGGCGAGTCAACAACGGTTCACAACGGCGCGACAAGGCCGCAAAAATCCCCGCGTGGGACAGCCGATACAAGTACTCCCCAGACGCCAGTCGGAGGTTCTGGATTAAGGGATCTCGAGTCAGGCGAACCGAGCGAACTCCCAATGCGTTCGCATGATCCAGCAGTACGCGGAACACCCCGGGATGCAGGTGAAAATTCAGGTGGCCATTGACGTGATCCAAGGCGAGCCCGGTGGCACGAAATCGTTCAAATTGGGCCAGAAGTTCCCGGCGCACTTGCTCGTTCAGCCCCGGCGCAAAAAAATAACGCAACCCGGCCAATACGGGCCGATCGGTGAACCGGCCACGCTCATCCACCAACCCAGGGATCTCCGTCGGGGGCAACACCGAGCGACCGCAAACGAGCACCGAATGCAAACCCACGCCAAGTCCGGGATTGGCCCTTGCGATGCGCACGGCTCCCTCGGCGGCATCGCCGGCTACCATCAAACTCGCCGAAGTGAGAATCCCCTCCCGATGAGCCCGTTCGATCGCCCGATTGGCGCTGTCAGAAATCCCGAAGTCGTCGGCGTTGACGATGAGTCGAATGGGAGCGTGTCTCGAAATCATGAGCGATGCTCCTGGCAACTAGACAGCTTCTAGGCGCCATAGCCCGTGACCCGAAGTCCGAGGCGAGATCGCACGACCGCGTTCAGGATAATCCCGATCTTCCGAGCACGGGTCAGGCGGAGTGGTGTCTCCTCCAAAACATGGAAACGGGATTTCTCCAATCGCTCTAATAGACGCCAGTACACGTTGCCCATTAACTCCGCCGACACCATCGAGGCACGCTCGGAAACCGGGAGAAGTTCGCGAGCTTTCTGATAATAGCGTCGAGCTCTGCCATCTATTTCCAAGGCCAACTGATGGAAGCGCTCGGACCATTCGCAGCGGAGAATTTCTTCAGGAAGCACCCGGAATCGCTGCAAGTCCGACAACGGCAGATAAATACGCCCCCGGGCGGCATCATTGCCGACATCGCGCAAAATGTTGGTCAATTGCAACGCCTTGCCCAACGCATCGGCATAGGCTCGGCACGCCGGATCGGTGTAGCCAAAAATCTCGATGCTCAACAACCCGACGACGCTCGCGACGCGGTAGCAGTACAACTCCAGGTCGGCCGGGTCTTGGTAGCGGGTCTGAACGAGGTCGGTTTCGACCCCGAGGATCAGCTCGTCAAACAAGCGGAAGGGCAACCGATAGGTGTGGATGTGGGGGGCCAGTTCGCGGTTTACCTCCATCGAAGGTTCCCGACCCTCACACGCTGCGGAAATGTCCGCTCGCCATGCAGCCAAGGTTCTGCGGCGTTGGTCTACCGGGATAGAATCCTCGTCGGCCGCGTCATCCACCTGACGGCAGAACGCATACAATGCCGACATGGCTGCTCGCTTCTCGGGCGTTAATAAAATGAAAGCGAGCGCCAGGTTCGAGGCGCTTTTCTGTGTGATCTGCTCCGAAACGCCTGAATTCACAACTCCGTCGGATTAAGATTTCCAGTACCCTTGGCGGGGAGCCCCCCCGTGTCGGACAAGGTCGGATTGCGAGGGCGATCCTTGCTATGGCGACGACGACGACGACGGCCCGATCCCTTGGCCTCGTTGATTACCCCTCGACCTTTTTGTTTGTCGGACTTTCGAAAGAACACGGCCCAGATCACTCCGATGGCCAGCACCGCCAGCCCGGCGAAAATGGCAACCGTGGAACCACTTAAGGCCTTCTGGGTTTCGGAATTGAAGCCCGACGGCAATTGCGACGCCGTGGAGTCAGCCAGCATTAGCATCGAATGGGTGAACAGTGAACTCATCGAACGGGAGAGCCTGTTCCGGTGTCCGCGTCTTCGTCAACGCCGCCGTCCACACCCAAGCCCAGTCGACCCATACGGTAACGTAACGAATGCCGCGACAAGTCCAACCCAGCAGCCGCCTTGGACAAGCTGCCATCGCTGGCCTCCAGGGCATCGAGAATCATCTCCTTTTCAAAGCGCAGGAGCGCCTCGGGCAAGGAGCCTCTCCTGGAAGTACCGCTCTTTTCGACTGGCCCATCTCGCAAGCGGGATTCCACCTCGAAGTCCGGGAGACTCGCTGGCTGAATGAATTCTGAAGGCTCAAGGATGACGGCCCGTTCGATGACGTTGCGCAACTCGCGCACGTTGCCCGGCCAGCTGTGGGCCTGCAGCGCAAGCATGGCCAATGGCGAGATATCCTTCACGGTGCGACCCAACTTCAGAGCAAATACCCGCAGAAAATTCCGGGCCAATAGCGCAATGTCGGTGCCTCGTTCGCGCAGCGGCGGAGGACGGAACTGCATGACATTGAGACGATGAAAGAGGTCTTCGCGGAACTCCCCCTTCTTGATGGCATCGACAATGTTGCGATTGGTCGCAGCAATGAGACGCACTTGGACCCTCAGTTCCTGAGTCCCGCCCACGCGGGTGAAGGAACCATCCTCAAGAAAACGCAATAGCTTGGCCTGAAGCGAACGACTCATGTCACCAATCTCGTCCAAGAAAATTGTACCGCCGTCGGCCTCCTCCACATACCCCCGCTTGGTCCGATGGGCTCCGGTGAAGGCTCCGCGTTCGTAGCCAAAGAGCTCTGACTCGAGGAGCGTCTCCGGGATGGCCGCGCAATTAAGTCGTATATAATGAGCCGCAGCGCGGCGACTGTGGAAGTGGATGGCCCCGGCGATAAGTTCTTTGCCTGTGCCGCTTTCACCCAAGATCAACACGGTAGCATCCGTCGGCGCCACCGTCTGGATCAGTTGTCGCAACTCCAGTATCTTGGGGGAATCGCCGACAATATTCTCAATCCGAATGCCATTGCCGGCGCGGGCCTTGAGGGCGGCATTTTCGGTCAATAGCCGGTGCCGCTCGGCGCAACGACCCACTGCGTGCAGCAGTTCATCCGGTTCGAAGGGCTTGGCCAAGTAATCGGTCGCTCCCGATTTGATGGCCTCTACCGCTAATTTTGGAGTGGCATAGGCCGTGATCATGATCACCGGCAGATCAGGCCGCTTTTCGGCCACCATCTTGAGAAACTCATAGCCACTCATCCCTCCCAATCGGGCGTCGGTGATGACCATGAAGAAGGTCTCCTGTTGGATAAGCTTCAGGCCCGCTTCGGCGGAATCGGCCAAGCGAACCTCATACGACTCCCCCTCCAGCACCGTCTGGAGCGAAAGGCGCATATTCTTCTCATCATCGACAACCAACAAAGGAGGCAATTTCATCTCAGTCTCATCAAGGTGCGTGCTGGAAGCGTGATGGTAAAGGTCGTGCCCTTGCCAGAATCTGATTCGACCCGGACACGGCCTCCGTACATTTCACTGGTGTGCTTGACGATGGTCAGGCCCAGACCAGTCCCGCGATCTTTAGTGGTGAAATACGATTCCCAAATCCGACCGATCACCTCGGCAGGGATTCCTGGTCCTGAATCTCGGACGGTGACTTGAATCGCATAGTCCGGTGCCGGCCGCGCGGTGATCCAAACCTCACCAGTTTGCCCCATGGCCTCACGGGCGTTCACTAGGAGATTGGTGAATATCTCCATGAAGTGCCCACGCTGTCCCAGTAGAACGGGCAATGCCGGCGGAATGTCGAGATGGACCTGAATGGAAAAACCCGCCCCCGGCGGAAGCGCAATGGCCAAGGACTGTTCCAGGATCTCGGCAATGGTGACCCGCTCCACGCGCCCCTCCACCAACCGAGCGTAGCCCATCAAATCAGTGATGATCCGGTCGGAGCGGGCCACTTCTTCCCGGATGATAGCGATTTGCTGGGTGATGGTTTTTCCCTCACGAACCGTCTTCTGCAGCGTGTAGGCGGCGTTGTTAATGATCCCGAGCGGATTCTTGAGCTGATGAGCAATCTCGGCGGCCAAACGACCCGCGGCTTCCAATTGTTCCTGCTTCAAGGCGAACTCCTGGGTCTCGGCCTCCCGTTGACGCTGACGGTCGATCAAGATCTGAAGCCCCAGACAAACCACCGTCATGAGCAGGAGCAAAAGCACGCGGAGCACCAACGATTCGAACGGCTCGCTCACCGCTTCGGAGAGCCCTCCGCTGGATTCGAGCTTCGGGGTATAACTGTCGAGAACCTGTGTCTCCACCAGGCTGAGGCGCATTTCCAGGACTCCCGAAAGCACATAGAGCGCACAAACAAATAAGTTCACCAACACCTGAACTTCGGAACGCGGGATGATCGCGGCATTCCGGATGACCAAGCCGAGAAAGACCCAATACAGAATGCTGTCAAAACCGCCGCAGAAGAGGGTCAACGCCGCCAGGAACGCGGTGTCTAGGAGAGTGGTGACCGATACGACCCGTTCCAAAATGGGTGTGGAGATTTCGTCCATGCCCCACAGCAAAATCCCTGCCCCGATATTCACCGCCGTCATCATCAGGGTGAAGGTCTGCAAGTACCCCAAGACATCCTCCCGGGGCACCGAGACGCTGCCGAATGCATTGGGGTTGAACAGGAACCAGTAGATCACTGGTGAGAGCATCAGCTTGACCCAAATGCCGATGTTGCGCTCAACGAAGCGGATACGCTGACGGAACAAAATCGGGTCTGACGGAGGGGCCTGAAACACATCAAAGAGCCCCTGCCACTGCTGGCGCAGGGCATCGGCGGTGATGGCTTCAGGCATAGGCGGGACGAGGGCTTTGGGTTGTGTGGAACCAGCGGACCATTCCGCAAACGGGGACCTCAGTCGGGCAACACGCCTACCTCACGAAGAATTTCTTCGATGGGCGCCAAGCGTCCGAGACCTTCATAGCCGCAGGAAAGCATTCCCTCGCCAGGGCCAACCCACTGGACACCCCGGGATTCGAGGAGAGCCACATTGGCCTGGGTCGCCGGATGTAGCCACATCTTGCCGTTCATCGCTGGAGCGATGAGCACACGGGCCTCGGGACGCAACGCCAACGCAATGCAGGTCAGTGCATCATCGGCCAGACCATGAGCCAGCTTGGCCAGACAGTTGGCCGTTGCCGGCGCGATCAACAGCAGGTCGGCCTCATCGGCCAAACGGATGTGGGTCGGCTTCCAACCCTCTTCCTCGTCATAGAGATCGGTAATGACCGGTTGGCGAGTCAGCGTCTTGAAGGACAGCGGTGTGACAAAGCGCTGGGCATCGGCTGTCAGCACCACGTGCACACGATGCCCGGCGTGGGTCAACTGGCTGGCCAAATCGATGGCCTTGTGAGCGGCGATCGATCCGGTGACTCCGAGGACGATGTTCATGGTTTAAGATCTGAGATTGGCCACCGGGGCCGGTTCCGTCAGGCCCCAATGGAAGGTTTGTCGAGAAACCCGGGCACTTTCGGCCTCATAAATCGATTGCAGCGACCGCAGGTCGTCCTCACGGCTGCGACTCACTAAAAGATAGTCGAACTCCGCCCAACGAGCGACCTCGGGTTCGGCCATATCCAACCGACGCGCAATAGCCTCGGGCGCATCGGCATCCCGACCGCGGAGCCGTGACTCCAATTCTTCGCGGGACGGCGGCGTGATGAACACCGTGACCAATCGACCCACCAGGGCCGGGTCGGAAGCCACCACCCGGCGAACCGTTTCGGCCCCCTGGACATCGACGCTGAGCAGCGCGTCTTTGCCCGTGGCCCAATGGGCTTGCACGGACTCTTTGAGAATACCTTTCCAGTCCCCGTACACATTCGCGTACTCCAGAAATTCTCCGGCGGCGATCCGCGCTTCGAATTCAGACCGGGAGAAGAAGTGGTAGTCTACTCCATCAACCTCACCTGGGCGCGGAGCCCGACTGGCGCAGGTGATAATGCGGCCGATGCGCGGATTGGCGCTCATCAAGCCTTGGCTCACCGTGGTTTTTCCGGCCCCGGAGGGAGCCGAAATGAGGAGCAGAAACGGAGCGCAAGCGTGCATGGATTCAAACAGCGGAGCGGTTACTCGATATTCTGAACCTGTTCGCGGAAGCGTTCCAGTTCTGTCTTCATGAGCACCACCTCAACGGCGATCCGGGCGTCATTGGCCTTGGAGCCGATGGTGTTGATCTCGCGGTGAAACTCCTGGGCCAAGAAATCGAGCTTACGACCCACCGCCTCCTGGCTCTTCCGGCAGTCCTCATATTGCTGGAAGTGGCTGTCGATGCGGGCGATTTCCTCCGAGATGTCCGAACGATCGGCGAACACCACCAGTTCTCGCAGAATACGTTCGTCGGCGATGGTGACTCCCTCCAAGCCGGCCGCTTGCAGTCGTTGCGCCAACTGCTGGCGATAGCGAATCACCACGTCGGGAGCCAGGGCCCGAACTCGATCCAGGGCAGAGCGAATTTGTCCGAGTCGCCCCTCCAAATCCCGTTCCAGCGCCTCCCCTTCCCGACGGCGCATCGAATCCATGGATTCGAGGGCTGCGGCGAGAGCGGCAGATGTTCCAGGCCAAGCGGCCTCAGGATCCACCACCCGGGTCTGGACCTGCATCACCCCGGGGCAACGCGCCAGCAACTCCAAGCTCACTTGTGCAGCCGCGCCCGAAAGCCCCAGCTCAGCGGCCACCTCAGACCATTCTCGAGTATAAGCTTGGACCGCAGCGCGGTTAATTCGATTCCCCGTGCTTTCCCCCTCGGGAACATCGAGTGAAACACGAATTTCACACCGACCCCGGGAGACCACTCGAGCCACAAAGTCGCGAATTCGACTCTCTAGCGTCTCCCAATCTGGCGGCAGCATCACCACCAACTCGGGTTGCTTGCGGTTCACCGACTTCAACTCCACCACCACCTTCGCATCGGCCGCCGAAGATTCCCCCCGCCCATACCCCGTCATCGATTTCATGCCGGAGTGTCGCGGACAGGTCCGCCGGTTTGCCAATGGAATTCCCAGATCGGCCGACCGATCGAGA
>JAPLUH010000310.1 GCA_026397675.1 Verrucomicrobiota bacterium | reverse complement strand
TCTCAAGGGTTCCGGCGACTACGGTGTGGTGGGCTTCGGCGGATACTCTGGCCAGGGTCTCAATCGATTGGATCTCAACAATACCCCCCATGTGGTGGCCAAGGTCAGCTATCCTTTTCAACTGGCCAGCGGGCAATTCTTTGAGGCCGGTGTCCACGCCTACTCAGGCAAATTCGTGACCAGCACCCAGTCCATGACGGTTGCTGGAAAAAGTTTCACCCCGTCCACACGGGCCGGAGGGATAAGCGACGAACGCGTGGGCATGAGTGCCATTTGGTATCCGCAACCCTTCGGTATTGAGGCCGAGTGGAACGTGGGTCGTGGACCAGAACTGTCGTCCGACTTCCGCACTATTAGTGCTGATACGCTGCACGGCGGTTACGTCCAGTTTGCCTACAAAGACCAGAACAAGCTGGGCAACTGTTTTCAATTCACCCGATGGCAGTATTATTCCTGCGGCCGCAAATTTGCGGTAAATGCACCCAACGAATTGGTCAATGAACTGGACTTCGGCATCGAATGGTCGCCGTGGAACCCCGTGGAATTCACCATCCAGTTCACCCACACCTTCGAGCGGACCAACACCAAGACAGCTCCCTACAACGACACCACCTCGGCCGATCGCATCAGCTTTCAAGCGCAGATCAATTACTAAGGATCTGGCTTGGGTCTAACCGTCACTCAATTGTCACCGCTTCGTATAAGAACTGAAACCTAAGAACCTTTACATCAAACCATGTTTTCTCTTCAACGACTTGTTGGCGGCGGCGATGTCTTCTTTGACTTGCTGGAGCGCAGCGCGGCAGAGGCTCAGGAAAGTGTGCACCTCTTGGCCAAAACCCTCGCCAGTCCGGGAGCGGCCGCACTCGACTCCTCGGTGCTGGTGCGCCGCAAGGAGGAGCGGATCACCGAGGAGTTGCAGGAGCTCCTCATCACCACCTTCGTCACGCCCCTCGAGCGAGAAGACATCGATGCCCTGGCCACGGCCCTCAACAAGATCCCGCGCACCCTGGAGCGCTTCACTGAGCGTTTCCTCATTTGTCCGCCGCGGGTCCAACAGGCCAGTTTTTCCCGTCAAACTGAGCTGCTCCAGAGCTCCATGGACACTTTATTGACCATGGTTCGGGACTTGCGCACTGCGCCCGACCTGACGCGCATGAAGGAGCGCAACGACAAGCTCCAGTACCTCGAGGGCGAGGCCGACAAGCACATGATCGAGTTGCTCCAGAGACTCTATAAGGCGGACCACGATCCGGTGAGTGTCGTCGCTTTGAAGGATCTCTACGACTTGCTGGAAAAGGTCATCGACCGTTGTCGTGACGCCGGCAATGTCATCGTGCAAATCGTCCTCAAGAACTCCTGAACGCGCTTTGCCTGTGACGCTGCTCCTGACGGTGATCCTTGTCGCGTTGGTGTTCGAATACATCAACGGCTTTCACGATACGGCCAACTCGATCGCCACGGTGGTCTCCACCAAGGTGCTGACGCCGCGACTGGCCATCTTGCTGGCGGCCATCACCAATCTTATCGGGGCGCTCTATGGCACCGCCGTGGCAAAGACCATTAGTTCCGGGTTGCTGGACTCCAAGCTCATCCCGTCGGGGATGGGTTCGCAAATGCTCATCTGCGCCCTGATTGGTGCGATTGTTTGGAACCTAGTCACTTGGTGGTTCGGACTGCCTTCTAGCTCCAGCCATGCGCTCATCGGAGGGTTGATTGGATCGGGCTTCGCCGCCTCCGGAGACAGCTTGGCGGTCATCCTCTTCGCCAAGGTGAAGGACGGGGTTCCCTGGTATAAGTACGACGGCCTGCTCTACAAGGTCATCATACCCATGTTCTTGTCGCCGATGATGGGTTTGCTCGTGGGTTTGCTCCTCATGACCAGCCTCTACTTCCTGCTCCGCAATTGGACTCCGCGGTGGGTGACCCGAGTTTTCGGCAAAGCGCAGCTGGCAAGCGCGGCCTACATGGGCTTCAGCCACGGCAGCAATGATGCGCAGAAGACCATGGGCATCATCGCGCTGGCACTGGTGGGGGGCGAAAAGGCCGGAACCTTGCACGAGATCCCGCAGTGGTTGGAATTCCTCCGTCATCCGATGGTCCTAGACGCCGCCGGCAAAGAAGGGATCGCGCCGTGGATTAAGATTATATGCGCGCTCACCATGGCTTTCGGGACGGCCGCCGGCGGGTGGAAAATCATCAAGACCATGGGACACAAGATGGTGAAACTGCAGCCGGTCCACGGCTTTGCGGCGGAGACGACGGCCGCCACGGTTTTGAGCGTCGCGGCCCACTTTGGTATGCCGGTCAGTACGACTCACGCCATCACCACCAGCATCATGGGTGTGGGGTGCGCCAAGCGCTTCAGCGCCCTGAACTTCAGCGTTGTCGAGCGGATCCTCTGGGCCTGGGTGCTGACCTTGCCGGTGACCGCTGCCATCGCTTACGGCCTCATGCGTAAGGTCCGCTGAAGGAGGCCTTGCACCGCCGGACTCCTTCAGGTGGGGCCGGAGACCGCGCCACATCCGGGTGGAATGTAACCATGTTTTCCTTGCTCCAAGGCCGGGGTTGCCAGCCTGATGGAGTTGGGAAACGCATGACCGAAACCATCAAACAGGATGTCATCGTCGGGGTCGATCTGGGGGGGACCAAGATCCTGGCCGGAATATTTACCCCCCAGCTCCGGTTGCTCCAGACGGTCAAATTGAGCACCAAGGCTTCGCGGGGTTTTGAATCCGTGGTGGAGCGCGTTGCACGGTGTGTCCGGGATGCGGTGGACGAGGCCGACCTTTCGCTCAAGCAAGTTCGCGGGGTCGGGATCGGAGCCCCCGGGGCCATCAACCCCGAATCCGGTGAGGTAATTTTTGCGCCGAACCTCCAGTGGAAGAATGCGCCCCTGCAAAAGGCCCTAGAAAAACACTTGGGTGTCCCGGTGTTTGTTGAGAACGACTGCAATGCCTGCACGCTGGGTATTCATGAGGTGGAGCTGAAGGGCAAGTCCCGCAGTTTGCTGGGTATTTTCTTAGGCACCGGTATCGGCGGCGGCCTCATCTTGGATGGCCAACTTTATTCGGGTTTCAACCGCACGGCGGGTGAGGTGGGGCACATGGTCATCCAAGTGGGCGGTCCCAAATGTAGTTGTGGCAACAGTGGCTGCTTTGAGGCCTTGGCCAGTCGGACCTCCATTTTCCGCGAATTGGCCCGACGGGTGAAGGAAGGCGAGAAGACTTTGCTCACTGAGTCGCTGAAGGAAGGGGAGAGCATCGTTGATCTCAAGAGCGGCGACTTGCGCAAGGCTCTCCGCAAAGGAGACAAGTTGGCAGCCAAGGTGCTTCAGGAAGCGGCCAAACATACGGGCATCGCCGTGGCCAACCTTGTGAATATTTTGAGTCCGCAGACGGTGGTCTTGGGCGGCGGTGTGATGGATGCCCTAGAGGACGACCTCATGCCGATTATCCTGGAGACAGCCCGTAATTACGCCATGCCCGGCACTCTCAAGGATGTTGAGATCCTGGCCAGCAAGCTGGGCGACGCGGCCGGAATCACGGGCGCGGCAGTGTTAGTCCGCCAGCGCCTCAAACTGACGGACTAACCCAGAACGATTCAAAGGGATCGTTC